>NZ_JBGNYC010000056.1:0-26578 GCF_051844275.1 Cellulosimicrobium sp. CpK407 | reverse complement strand
GCCAGACGACACCCGCCCGGCGAGCACGACACCGCCCGCCGGCGAACACGACATGAGGGTCGTTATCCATCGGATAACGACCCTCATGTCGTGTTCGACAGCCTGACGGGGGCGGCGTCGGGCTCAGTCAGTCGTCACGAAGAGGTGGCGCGCGATGTCGTCGAGCCGGTCGACGAAAGACGAACGGCCCGGTCCCCGGACGGGGATCGGGCCGTTCGGACGTCGCGACGACGTCGGGTCGATCAGTGGGCGTGCTGGCCGCGGGAGAACTCGAAGACCCAGCCGACGAGGGCGACCGCGGCGAGGGCGATCCCTACGTAGACGAGCCACCAGCCGACGGCGAGGCCGAGGAAGACGATCGCGGCCGAGCCGGCGATGGCGAGCGGCCACCAGCTCCACGGGGCGTACACGCCCTGGTCGCCGGCGCCCTGCTCGATGAGACCCTCGGGGTCGTCCTCAGGGCGGGCGTCGATGCGCTTCGCCGTGAGCATGAGGTAGGCACCGATCATCGCGACCAGCGCGCCGGTCAGGAGGATGGCGACCGACCCGACGGGCTCCCAGTGGCTCCAGAAGCCGTAGACGAGCCCTGCGGCGATGAAGAACGGCGTCCCGTAGAGGAACAGCTTGTACTCGACCTTCACTTCCCGGCCTCCTCGTCCGTCGTGCCCGTGCGGGGTTCGTCGACGATCGTGGTCGTCGTGGAGTCGCTCGCGGCCTCCGAGCCGCTCAGGCGGTCGAGCGCGACGCTCTTCTCACCGCGACGGTCCGCCTCGCCGTAGACCTGCTCGAGGACGTTCGGGTTCGGCTCGGCGTGATCCATCGCCGCGACCTCGGGGTGGTGCAGGTCGAACGCGGGCGACTCGGAGCGGATGCGCGGCAGCGACGTGAAGTTGTGGCGCGGGGGCGGGCTGGACGTCGCCCACTCGAGCGAACGGCCGTAGCCCCACGGGTCGTCGACCTCGACCTTGGGCGCGTTGCGCCAGGTCGTGTAGACGTTCCAGAGGAAGGGCAGCGTCGACGCGGCGAGGATGAACGCCCCGACCGTCGAGACCTGGTTCTCCCACGTGAAGCCGTCCGACGGCGCGTAGTCCGCGTAGCGGCGCGGCATGCCCTCGACGCCCAGCCAGTGCTGGATGAGGAACGTCATGTGGAAGCCGATGAACAGCAGCCAGAAGTGCAGCTTGCCGAGGCGCTCGTTGAGCATCCGGCCGGTGAACTTGGGCCACCAGAAGTAGAAGCCCGCGAACATCGCGAACACCACGGTGCCGAACACGACGTAGTGGAAGTGCGCCACCACGAAGTACGAGTCGGAGATGTGGAAGTCCATGGCCGGGCTCGACAGGATGACGCCCGTCAGGCCGCCGAAGAGGAAGGTCACGAGGAAGCCGATCGACCACAGCATCGGTGTCTCGAACGTGAGCTTGCCTCGCCACAGCGTGCCGATCCAGTTGAAGAACTTCACACCGGTCGGGACCGCGATGAGCATCGTCATGAACGCGAAGAACGGCAGCAGGACCGCGCCGGTCACGTACATGTGGTGCGCCCACACCGTGACGGACAGCGCCGCGATGGCGATCGTCGCGTAGACGAGGCCCTTGTAGCCGAAGATCGGCTTGCGGGCGAAGACCGGGAAGATCTCGGACACGATGCCGAAGAACGGCAGCGCGATGATGTACACCTCAGGGTGCCCGAAGAACCAGAACAGGTGCTGCCAGAGGATCGCGCCCCCGTTCTCGGGGTTGAAGATCTGGGCACCGAAGCGCCGGTCGGCGCCGAGCGCGAAGAGCGCGGCGGCCAGCGGCGGGAACGCCATGAGCACGAGGAGGCTCGTGATGAGCGTGTTCCACGTGAAGATCGGCATGCGGAACATCGTCATGCCGGGCGCGCGCATGGTGATGATCGTGGTGATGAAGTTGACGGCACCGAGGATCGTGCCGAAGCCGGCGAGCGCGAGGCCGAACACCCACAGGTCTCCCCCGAGACCCGGACTGAACGTCGTGTTCGACAGCGGCGCGTAGGCGAACCACCCGAACGAGGCCGCGCCCTGCGGCGTGAAGAAGCCGGCCGAGGCGATGAGACCGCCGAAGAGGTAGAGCCAGTACGCGAACATGTTCAGTCGCGGGAACGCGACGTCCGGCGCACCGATCTGCAGCGGCATGATGACGTTGGCGAACCCGGCGAACAGCGGGGTCGCGAACAGCAGCAGCATGATCGTGCCGTGCATCGTGAAGAGCTGGTTGTACTGCTCCTTGCTCTGCACGATCTGGATCCCGGGCTCGAAGAGCTCCGCGCGGATCACGAGGGCCATGAGGCCGCCGATGCAGAAGAAGATGAACGACGTGATCAGGTACATGTACCCGATCGTCTTGTGGTCGGTGGACGTGACCCACTTGATCACGGTCCGACCGAGGGTCTGACGCCGAGGGGCGAGACCGGGGATGACTTCGGCCTGCGCGACCATCAGTGCTCACCCTCCGTGCTAGCGGGGACGGGGTTCGGGTCCTGGAGGCGGCTGAATCCCTCGACCGGGATCTGGCCCTCCTGCCCCTTCTCGCGGAGCGCCTCCATCTGCGCGTCGAACTCGGCGCGGTCGACGATCTCGACGTTGAACAGCATCCCGGAGTGGTGCTCGCCGCAGAGCTCGGCGCACTTGCCGGCGTAGACGCCCTCGCGCTGCGGGGTGACCACGAACTCGTTGGTGCGGTGGGGGATCATGTCGAGCTTGTAGAGGAACGCCGGGATCCAGAACGAGTGGATCACGTCGCGCGAGTCCAGGACGAAGCGGATGCTCTCCCCCGCCGGCAGGTACAGCGTGGGCAGCGCCTCCGACGTACCGGGCGCGCCGTCGATCTCCGCGTCCACGGTCATGGTGCCGCCGACGTCGGCGAGGTGCTGGCCGGTCTCGTAGACGTCCTCGTCCACGTAGTTGAAGTCCCAGCTCCACTGCTTGCCGATGACCTGGACGGTCATGTCCGACTCGACGTCCTTGTCCACGATCGCGGACATGTCGCGGTCCGTGTAGAAGAACAGGACGAGGACCATGATGATCGGCACGGCCGTGTACATGATCTCGAGCGGCAGGTGGTACCGCGTCTGGACCGGGAGCCGGTGGTCGTCCTTGCGCTTGCGGTACGCCGCGACGCACCACAGCATGAGGCCCCACGTGATGACGCCGACGATGAGGGCGGCGATCCACGAGCCGGTCCACAGCGACGTGATCCGGGCGGTCTGGTTGGTCACCTCCCCGTCCTCGTAACCGGGCAGGAACCCGCGCTGGACCGTGTCGCTGGCGCAGCCGGACGCCACCGCAGCGACGGCGACGGCGAGGGCCGTCGCCCGCAGGATGGTGCGCCGTGTGCGGCTAGGGGGTTGCGAGTGCAAGGGGGGCCTTTCACGTCACGTCCTGCCCGAACCCGTCTTTACGAGCCCAGCACAGGACCTTCGTCCTCGACACACGAAGCCTAGCGCGGGATTCCGCCCTTCGTGCCCCGGAACGCGCGCTGGACGGGCGAGATGCGGCACACGTCGCCGCCGGTCAGGGCGGGTTCACCACACCCGCGCCAGGTCTGTCAGATCCTTGCCACACGGACGCTCCGCCCGGCAGGGCGGTACCGTGCCGGTGGAGCGTCCGGGCTCGCACCGACGCCGCGTCGCGGTCCGCGCGAGCGCAACGATCCGACGCCCCGCGGGAGACCCGCGACGCGCCACCCCGGCGCGGTCGACCGGCTCGCCCGCCCGCGCCGCGCCCACGCGGCCCGACCGCCAGCGCCCAGGAGGCCATGTGACACACACCACCCCCGTCCGCCGGGCCCGGCTCGACAACGGCGGGCGCGCGCCCTGGCACCCCCTCGCGCGCGAGGCCTTCGACCGTGCGCTCGACGACGGCTGGGCCGACCCCCGCCGCCTGCACGCGGAGGGTCGTCGTGCCGCCGCGCTGCTCGACGGCGCACGCGAGGCCGTCGGTGCCGCGCTCGGCGTGCGGACGGAGGAGGTGCACTTCACGCCCTCCCACACGGCGTCGTTGCACACCGGCGTCGCCGCCCTGTCCGGCGCACGCGCACGCCTCGGCCGACGGGTCGTCGTCGGCGCCGTCGAGCGTGCCGCCGTGCTGCACGCCGCCGAGCACGGCGGGCTCGAGCGCGAGGTCGTCGACGTGGACCGCACAGGCCGGGTCGACGCGGCCGCGATGTCCGACGCCGTCGCGCGCCCGGGGGTCGCGCTCGCCGCGCTCCAGCTCGCCAACGGCGAGGTGGGCACGCGCCAGCCCGTCGTGGCGGTGCACGACGCCGCGCGCGCGGCCGGGGTCCCGCTCCTCGTCGACGCGGGGGCGAGCGTCGGCCACGACGTGGTCCCCGCGTCGTGGGACGCTCTCGCCGCCGACCCCGCCGACTGGGGCGGAGGTCCCGGGGTCGGGGTGCTCGCGGTCCGCTCCCGTGTCCGACGGCGCAGCCCGTTCCCGGAGGACCCCGACCCGTGGGCACCCGGAGGGGTGTCCGTGCCCGCGGCGTTCGCGGCCGCCGTCGCGCTCCAGGCCGTGCTGGCGGACCGGGAGGCCGAGGACGCGCGCCGCCGTGCGCTCGTCGACCGGGTCCGGGCGCGCGTCGCCGAGATCCCCGACGTCGAGGTGGTCGGCGACCCGGCCGACCGCCTGCCGCACGTGGCGACGTTCTCGTTCCTCTACGTGGACGGCGAGGCCCTGCTCACCGACCTCGACCGCGAGGGTGTCGCCGTCGGGTCGGGGTCCGCGTGCACGTCGAGCTCCCTCGAGCCGTCGCACGTCCTGGCCGCGATGGGCGTGCTCACGCACGGGAACGTGCGCATCGCGCTCGACCGGTCGACGAGCGCGGCGGACGTCGACCGGCTGCTCGACGCGCTGCCCGGGGCGGTCGCGCGCGTGCGAGCGACGCTGGGGGTGCAGGGCCTGTGACGGGCGACGCTCCCGACGTGGTCGACGCACGCGGTCTGCGCTGCCCGCTGCCGGTGATCCGGCTCGCCGCGGCGGCGCGCGACCGGGACCCGGGCACGCGCCTGACGGTGTGGTCGACCGATCCGGCCGCGCGCCTCGACGTCCCGGCCTGGGCACGGATGCGCGGGCACACGGTCGTCGGCGACGAGCCGCTCGCGCGCGACGACCACGACGAGGGCGCCTGGGCGATCACGGTCGAGCTCGGCGCCTGACGTCTCGCCGGGCTCGCCGCCGGGACGACGCGAGCCCGGCCACCCGCGGTGCGGGTGGCCGGGCTCGTGCGGTCCGGTGCGGCGTGCGGGGCACGCCGGGCGGGTCAGCTGAAGGAGCCGCCGCAGGCGCAGGCGCTGCCCGCGTTGGGGTTGTCGATCGTGAAGCCCTGCTTCTCGATCGTGTCCGCGAAGTCGATCGTCGCGCCCTCGAGGTACGGGACGCTCATCTTGTCGACCACGACCTCGACGCCGTCGTAGTCGCGCAGCGCGTCGCCGTCGAGCACGCGCTCGTCGAAGTAGAGCTGGTAGATCAGGCCGGAGCAGCCGCCGGGCTGCACCGCGACGCGCAGGCGCAGGTCGTCGCGACCCTCCTGCTCGAGGAGGGTGCGGACCTTGTCCGCGGCCCCGTCGGTCAGGTTGACGCCGTGCGTGGCAATGTCGGTGGTCTCGCTCATCTCGTCTCCGCGCTGTCGGGGGCAGTGCTGCCCCGGTGGTGGCCGGCTTCTACGGACCTCTCGAGAGAGATCCCGTCAGGTCCTCAACACCACTCGTGCCGGTCGTGTTCCCGAGTCTACGACCACGCGACGACGTACGGTCGAACGGAGCCCGCGCCACACCGGTGGCGCGGCCCCCCGACGGGAGACGCATGGACCAGTCGTTGCACTTCGTGACGGTCGCGACGCGCGACCTGGACGCCGCGCGGGCCTTCTACGGCGCGCTCGGCTGGACCGCGCAGCTCGACGTGCCGGGCGAGATCGTCTTCTACCGCTCGGCGGCGGGCCAGCTCCTCGGCTTCTTCGAGGAGTCGGCCTTCGCGCGCGACGCCGGCACCCCCGACGCGACGCCCGCCACGACGGGCCTCACGCTGTCGCACAACGTGGGGTCCCGGGCCGCGGTCGTCGAGCTCGTGCAGGCGATGGTCGACGCGGGCGGGACCGTCCGCAAGGCGCCGCAGGAGGGCGAGTTCGGCGGCGTCTTCCACGCTCACGTCGCGGACCCCAACGGGCTGGTGTGGGAGGTCGCGCACAACCCGGCCTGGTCCGTCCGCGCGGACGGGACCGTCGACCTCGGCTGAGGCGCCCCGCCGTCAGCCGCGCGACCAGGTGCGCGCGACGCGCTCCACGAGCGCGCGCGGGTCGCCGTCGCCCCACGCGTACGCGCCGCTGAGCCCCGCGGCGGCCTGCTCACGCCGCCCCGCGACGACCGCGCGCGCCACCACGACGACGGGGAGCGCGTGGTGCGCGGCGCGGACCGCGACCTCGCGCACCGTCCCGTCCCCCAGCTCGTGGGCGCCGAGCTCGTCCGCGAGCACGACGACGGCCTCCGCACCCGCCAGGCGCGCGTCCAGGCCCAGGTCGTCGGCGACGACGCGCAGCCCGGGCACGAGCCGACCGCCCAGCGCCGCGACCGCGTAGGCGAGCCCGCCCCCGCTCCCGGCCCCGGGCAGTCCGGCCAGGCGACGGCCTGCCGTCGCCGCGGCGAGGAGGTCCCGGCCCGCGAGCGCGCGGCCCGCTCCCCCGGTCTCCGCCGCGTGGTCGACGGCGGACGCCACGCCGTGCGCGACCGCGCCGAGCGCGCGCTCGAGGTGCTGGGCCACCGCGGGGTCCACGCCGCGGGCGTCGAGCACCGCGCTCGCCCCGTGCAGGCCGAGCAGCGGGACGTCGGACGCGACGGCCGCCACGAGGTCGGCGCCCCTGAGCGCCGCCCGCGCGGCGCGCACGACGTCGGTCGGGACGGCGGTCCCCGGGTCGCCGGCGAGCGACGCCGCCCCCGCGAGCGCCAGGAGCGCCCCGCGCCCGGCGTCGTGGCTCGTGCTCCCGCCGGTGGCGAGGACGACCCGCCCGGGCGCCCCGTCGGGTCCGCGTGCGGCGTCGGCCGCGAGCGCCAGGAGGTGGCCGACGGCGGTCGAGGACCGCGCGGGCACGGTCACCGCTCCCGCGTCGCCGGCGCCGGTGGCGGGCACCTGGGAGGCGTCGACGTAGACGGTCCGGCGCGTGCCCGTGCCCTCGCCGCCCGGCGTCCGACGGCGGACCGCGACCGGGACGTCGTCCCCGTCCGGCCCCGGGACCGCTCCGGCGAGCACCTCGGGCGCGACGGGCGCGACCGCGTCGAGGAACGCGGGCCCCGACGCTGCGAGCGGCACGGTCTCGACCTGGGCGTGCGGCGCCCACCAGCCCGCGACGTCGTCGAGCGAGGGCCCTGCCGGGACGGGTGGCGACGCGGCCGCCGCGGCCGGCCACGCGCCGTCGGGCACGGGTGGGACGGCGGACCCGGTGAGCAGCACGCGCATGCCCGGATTGTGCCAGGGCGCACGCCCGTCCGGTCCCCGCGGGACGCCCGCTCGGCCGCGGCGGCGCTGTGCGACGATGGTGCCGTGAGCACTGGTAGCACCTTGCTGTCGTCCGTGGACGGGCCGAACACCTCGCGCCAGGGCGGGTTCGCCGAACCCAGTCCTTCCGCCCTGCTCCTGCTGGGCCAGGGCCGCGACCTCGCGTCCGAGCGCGGGGTCGAGTGCGTGGGCGAGCTGCCCGCGCCGAGCGACCCGGACCTCGTGGAGCGCGCCCGGGCCGCCCGCGCCGCGCTGGGCGAGCGGGCGTTCGTGCTCGGTCACCACTACCAGCGCGACGAGGTCATCGACTTCGCCGACGTGACGGGCGACTCGTTCAAGCTCGCGCGCGAGGCCGCGGCGCGGCCCGAGGCGGAGTTCATCCTCTTCTGCGGCGTGCACTTCATGGCGGAGAGCGCGGACATCCTCACGTCCGACGCGCAGCAGGTCGTGCTGCCGGACCTCGCGGCCGGCTGCTCGATGGCGGACATGGCGGCGATCGACCAGGTCGAGGACGCGTGGGACGTGCTCGAGGAGGTCGGCATCGCCGACTCCACGATCCCCGTGACGTACATGAACTCCTCGGCCGCGATCAAGGCGTTCACGGGTCGCCACGGCGGCACCGTGTGCACCTCGTCGAACGCGGAGGTCGCGCTGCGCTGGGCGTTCGACCAGGTGGGTGGCGTGGACGGCACGGGCAAGGTGCTGTTCCTGCCGGACCAGCACCTCGGTCGCAACACGGCGGTGCTGAAGCTCGCCATGTCGCTCGACGACTGCGTCGTGTTCGACCCGCGCAAGCCGAACGGCGGCCTCACGGACGCCGAGCTGCGCGACGCGCGCATGATCCTCTGGCGCGGGCACTGCTCGGTCCACGGCCGGTTCTCGGCGAAGAACGTGAGCGACGTGCGCGCCGCGGTGCCGGACGTCAACGTCCTGGTGCACCCCGAGTGCAAGCACGAGGTCGTCACGGCGGCGGACTTCGTCGGGTCGACGGAGTACATCATCACGATGCTCGACGCCGCCGAGCCGGGCTCGTCGTGGGCGATCGGGACCGAGCTCAACCTGGTGCGTCGCGTCGCGCGCGCCCACCCGGACAAGCAGGTGCACTACCTCGACTCGACGGTGTGCTTCTGCTCGACGATGAACCGGATCGACCTGCCCCACCTCGTGTGGGCGATGGAGTCGCTCGTCGCGGGCCGCGTCGTGAACCGGATCGTCGTGGACGCGGACGACGCGCACTGGGCGCGCGTCGCGCTCGACCAGATGCTCGCCCTGCCGGGCATCTAGCCCGACGGGAGCCGAGGTCCCTCGAGCAGCCGGGGGCACGCGGAGGTATGGCATGAGCACCGGGAACGGCATGAACGTCGGCATCTTCGTGTTCGACGAGGCGGAGGAGCTCGACGTCGCCGGGCCGTTCGAGGTGCTGTCCGCGTGGGCCGAGCACTCGGCGCTCAAGCCGCACGTGTCCACGTTCTCGTGGGACGGCGGCGGCGTGCGGCTCGCGAAGGGCCTGCGGCTGCTCCCCGACCGCTCGGCGGACGACGTCGGCCCGCTCCACCTGCTCGTCTACCCGGGCGGTTGGGGGACGCGCTCGCTGCTCGCGGACCGCGTGCACCTCGAGTGGCTGCGCGCGATGCGCGCCCAGACCCCCGTCATCGCGAGCGTGTGCACGGGGTCGCTCGTGCTCGCCGCGGCGGGGCTGCTCGCGGGGCGGCCCGCGACGACGCACTGGGCGCACTACGACGAGCTCGCGGAGATCGACCCGAGCGTCGTGCTGGACACCGAGGCGCGCTTCGTGGACGACGGCGACGTCGTCACGTCCGCGGGCGTGTCCGCGGGGATCGACATGGCCCTGCACCTCGTCGCGCGCCTGGAGAGCGACGACGTCGCGCGCGCCGTGCGCCGCGGGATCCAGTACGACCCCGACCCGCCGGTCTGAGGCGGCCGCGTCACCCTGACGCCGACGGCATCTTGCTCTGGCGGCGACCGTCCGGCTCGCCGCGCGGACGGGCAGGAGGCGCCGTGGCGGGCCGAGACCTCCACGCCCCGCCCGCCGGCGAAGGTACCTGATACCGCCCGTGCGAGGTAGTAGCCTGCCCGGGTGACCCGCCAGATCCAGCTCCTCGTCGCCAGCACGCTGCCGCGCAAGGCCGTGCCGGGCCGGGGCGTCCTCGAGCCGTCCGTCACCCGCATGCGCGTGCACCCCGGCGACCTCGACTTCTACCTGCACGTCAACAACGGGACGTACCTCCAGATGATGGACGTCGCGCGCAGCAACTTCATCGCCGATCTCGGCGGGTTCCCCCTGCTCAAGGACAAGGGCTGGTACCCCGTCGTCGCGGCGTCGACCATGAAGTACCGCCGCTCCCTCCAGCTGTGGGACCGCTTCGAGATCACGACGCGCGTCCTCGGGTGGGACGAGCGCGTCGTCTACCTCGAGCAGGTGTTCACGCGCGGCGCCGACCTGTGCGCGCGCGGCCTCGTCGCGGGCCGGTTCCTGGCGCGCGGGTCGGGCGACCGGATCGCCGCCCCCGACGTCGTCGGGCTCCTCGGCGGCGACGTCACCTCTCCCGAGCTCCCGGACGACGTCGACCGGTGGTCCCGGGCGGTCGACGTCGCGCACCGCGGCTGACGACCGGCGCCCTGGTCGCGCGCGGGGGTCGGGTGCTTCGATGGCACGGTGACCGCCGACCGAGCCCCTGACTCTGACCCGCACCCGGACCACCCCGCCACCGACCCGTTCGACGCGACCATGGTCCCGGCCCTGCCCTGCCGGGACATCGACGAGCTGCGCGACTTCTGGACCGCGCTCGGCTTCGACGTGACGTACCGCCAGCTCCGGCCGAACCCGTACCTCGCGGTGCGGCGCGGCGGCGTGGACATCCACTACTTCGGGCTCGACGGGATCGAGCCGCAGGACAGCTACAGCACGTGCATCGTCGTCGTGGAGGACACGGCGCCCGTCTTCGAGGCGTTCGCCGCGGGGCTGCGCGCCCGCTACGGGCGCCTGCCGCTCACCGGGTTCCCGCGGATCACCCGACCCCGACGGCGCGCGAACGCGGGCGGCACGACGGGATTCAGCCTCGTGGACCCCGCCGGCAACTGGGTCCGCGTGATGCGCCGCCCTCCCGCCGCGGCGGCGCCGACCACGGACGCGGCTGGGGCGTCCGCCGTCGACGCGTACGCCGCGCGGCCCGAGGGACGGCTCGCCCGGGCCCTGGACGACGCCGTCGTGCAGGCGGACTCGCACGGCGACCCCGTCCAGGCGCGCAAGATCCTCGCGGGCGCGCTGCGGCGTGCCGGGGACGACGCCGACGTCGCCGACCGCGTGCGCGCCCTCGCCTACCTCGCCGAGCTCGCCGTCCTCGCGGACGATCCCGACGCTGCCCGCACGCACCTCGACGACCTCGACGCGCTGGCGGCCGCCCTCTCCCCTGACGTGCGCACCGTCGTCGAGCACGCCCTCGCCGAGGCCGCCGACCTGCGGGCGGCGCTCCCCGGCTGACCGGTCGAGCGCCGCCGCGCACGGACGGACGGTCGGGTCAGGCGACCGCGCCGCCGAGCCGGGCGAGCAGGAGCGCCTCGGCGAGCACCACCTTCTCCAGCTCGCCGAGGTGCACCGACTCGTTCGCGCCGTGCGCGCGCGAGTCCGGGTCCTCGACGCCCGTCACGAGGATCGCCGCGTCGGGGAACACCTCGAGCAGGTCGGCGATGAAGGGGATCGACCCGCCCACGCCGATGTCGACCGGGTCGGTGCCCCACGACGTCGCGAACGCCCACCGCGCGGCCCGCATCGCCTCGGAGTCACCCGGGGCGAGGAACGGCTTGCCCTGCTCGCCGTCGCGGACCGTGACGCGCGCGCCGAGCGGAGCGTTCCCCTCCAGGTGCGTACGCAGCGCCGCCATCGCGGCCGCCGGGTCCTGACCCGGCGCGAGCCGCACCGAGAGCTTCGCGGTCGCGCGGGGCGTGAGGGTGTTCGACGCGTGCGCGACGCTCGGCGCGTCGAGCCCGATCACGGCGATCGCCGGCTTGGTCCACAGCCGGCCCGCGATGCTGCCCTCGCCTGCGAGGACGGTCCCGTCGAGCAGCGAGGAGTCGGCGCGGAAGTCGGCCTCGGCGTAGTCCACGGTCGGCTCGTCCGCCGTGACGAGCCCGGGCACGGCCACGTTGCCCGCGTCGTCGTGCAGGGTGGTGATCAGCCGCGCGAGCAGCGTCACCGCGTCGAGCACGGGACCGCCGAACATGCCCGAGTGCACCGCGTGGTCGAGCACGGCGACCTCGACCTCGCAGTCGACGAGGCCGCGCAGCGACGTCGTGAGCGCGGGGACGCCGACCTTCCAGTTCGACGAGTCCGCGACGACGATGACGTCCGCCGCGAGCAGGTCGCGGTACTGCGTGAGGAACGGCAGGAACGTCGGCGAGCCGATCTCCTCCTCGCCCTCGACGAAGACCGTCACCCCGACGGGCAGGTCACCGACCTCCGTGAGCGCGCGCAGCGCACCCAGGTGCGCCACGACTCCCGCCTTGTCGTCCGCCGCACCGCGCCCGTACAGGCGCCCGTCGCGCTCGGTCGGCTCGAACGGGTCGGACTCCCAGGTCGCGGCGTCGCCCGGGGGCTGCACGTCGTGGTGCGCGTACAGGAGGACGGTCGGGGCGCCGTCGGGCGCAGGACGGCGCGCGACGACGGCCGGCGCGCCCTCCGTGCCGTCGGCGGCCCGAGCGCGCAGCACCTGCACCTCGGGCAGACCGGCGTCGCGCAGCAGCGCCGCCACGGCATCGGCGCTCGCCGCGACGTGCGCCTGGTCGAACGCGGCGTTCGACACGCTCGGCACGCGCACGAGGGACTCGAGGTCCGCACGCAGCGCGGGGAACAGGCGCGCGACGGTCTCGCGGAGCGTGGTCGCGAGCTCGGGGTCGGTCGCGGTGCCGGGCGCGGGGACGGTGGGTTCAGGTGAGTTCGTCACGACGAGCACGGTACGACAACCGGACGTGCGGTGGGCTCTGCCGCATCCCCGAGACTCTTCCCTCGCTGGTCGAGTCAGCCCGGGAGGTGGACGTGCGGCGCGTCCGGCCCGCCCCGGTGCTCGAGCTCGAGCGCCGCGCTGCGCGCGAGGAGCGCGTCGTAGTCGACGGCGAGGCCACGGAGGACGAGCTCGATCGCGCTCTCGGCCTCCGTGTCGCTCAGGTGCGTGTCGCCGAACAGCGTGCGGTACTGGACGAGCGACGCGAACAGGTCCACGACCTGGTCCTGGTCGACGTCCTCGCGCAGGTCGCCACGCGCCGCCGCGTGGGCGAGGGTCGCGGCGACGGCCCGCCGCGACGGCTCGACCACCACGGCGAGGTAGCGCTCGCGCAGCGCCGGGTCGGGCGCGCATTCCGCGTACAGCGCAGCGAGGACGTCCGGCCTGGTCGCGCGGTACGCGCCCAGGAACACTCCGAGGCTCTCGCCGAGGTCGCACAGGGTGCACCCGGTGTCCGGCGCCTCGGGGACGCTCATCCGGGCCGCGATCGCGGCGAGGGCCAACGGCGCGCGCCCCGCCCAGCGGCGGTAGATCGCGGGCCGCGTGGTCCCGGCACGGCGTGCCACCTTCTCGAGCGTCAGCTGCGCGTAGCCCCCGGAGTCCAGGAGCGCGGACGCCGCGTCGAGCACCGCGCGGTCGATCTGGCGGTCACGCGGCCGGCCACCACCGCCCGGGGTCGGGATGCCGGAAGCGCTGGACATGGTCGTGATCGTATCCGCGGACCGTCAGCCGCGACGGTCCGGGCGCACGAGGACCCGGAGCACGAGCGTCGCCGCGAGACCCACGAGCAGCGCCGCGACGACCGCGTAGGCCGGGAGCCCCTGGGCGGGCGCGCCGCCGTCCTCCGCGAGAGCCGCGCCGTCACGGAGTGCCGAGCGGTGCACGACGACGGACAGGACCCCGGCCGCCGCGATGCCGAGCGCCGTACCGAGCTCGGCGGACACCTCCTGCGTCGCGGCGGCGGAACCCGTCTGCTCGGGTGGCGCCGACGAGATGACGAGGTCACTCACGAGCGCCGCCGCGGCACCGTGCCCGAGGCCGAGCACGGCGACCGACCCCGCGAGCGCCGGCACGGGTGCCCCCGCCCACCCGACGACCACGGTCAGCACGGCCCCCGCGACGATCACGACCAGGCTGACGGCGACGACCACCTCGGGGCGGAACCGGGAGGCGAGACCAGGAGCGAGCAGCGCGCCGAGGATGTTCACCGCGACGTACGGCAACGTCCACAGGCCCGCCTCGAGCGGGTCCAGACCGGCCGCGCGCTGCAGGTGCTGGGTGAACAGGTAGTACACCCCGACGACGCCGATCCCGGTCAGCAGCAGCGTGCCGAGGGCGGCGGCCGGCCGCCGCGCCGTGACGAGGCGCAGGTCGAGCAACGGGTCGGGGAGCCGTCGCTGGCGTCGGGCGAAGAGCCCGAGCAGCAGCACTCCGGCGACCATCACGGCGGCGTCACGCACCGCCGTCGTGCCTCCGGAGGGACCGGCCGCGAGCTCCTGGAGACCGAAGACGACGGCGAGCATCCCCACGACGGACAGTGCGACGCTCGTCAGGTCGAGCCGCCCCGCGTCGTTCGTCCCGCGTGGCCTCGGTAGGAGCCACGGTCCGAGGAGCACGAGCGCGAGCATGGGCGGCACGTTGACGAGGAAGACGGAACCCCACCAGAACCGCTCGAGGAGTGCACCGCCCAGGACCGGCCCGATCGCGGCGCCGACCGAGAAGGCGCTGAAGAGGATCGCGATCGCGAGGCGCCGCTGCGCATCGGCACGGAACATCTGGCGCAGGAGGGAGAAGAGCGCGGGCATGAGGGTCGAGCCCGCGACGCCGAGCAGTGCCCGGGCGAGGATCAGCGTCTCCGCGCTCGACGCGGTCGCGGCGAGCACGGACAGGGCGGCGAACGCGGTCGCCCCGACGAGCAGAAGCCGACGTGCGCCGACGCGGTCCGCGAGCCGCCCGGCGGTGACGAGCGTCCCGCCGATGAGGAAGCCGTAGACGTGGGAGATCCACAGCGCCTGCGTGGCCGAGGCGTCCAGGTCCACGATGATCGAGGGCAGCGCGAAGAACAGCACGGTGAGGTCGGTCGCGACCATGAGCATCGGGAGCACGAGCAGGACCAGCCCCGCCCACTCCTGGGGTCCTGCCCGGACGGTCGTCGTCACGGTGGCTTCGGTCGTGCGGCTCATGGCTCTCTCCTCCGGCAACATTACGTATCGTCTTGTAACGCTACTGGCGGATGCTGCTCCTGACCACCCCTACCGGAGGAGGGATCGACGACGCCGAGCACTCGTCCGGCTCGACTACGCTGGAGGGGTGTTCTCCCGCAACAAGTCCGCCGCGACCCCCGCCGCCCCCGACCCTGTCGAGCAGGCGGCCGAGATCGAGCGGGCCGGCAAGGGCCGCCCGACGCCCAAGCGCAAGGTCTCCGAGGCCGCGAACAAGCGCCCCCTGGTGCCGAACGACCGTCGCGCCGCCGCGAAGTCCGCGCGGGAGAAGCAGCGCGAGATGCGCGACCGCCAGTACCAGGCGATGCAGACGGGCGACGAGCGCTACCTGCCGCCGCGCGACAAGGGCCCGGTCAAGCGCTACGTGCGCGAGTACGTCGACGCGCGCTGGAACCTCGGCGAGTTCTTCCTGCCCGTCGCGCTGGTGTTCATCGTCTTCTCGTTCCTCACCGCGCAAAACCAGGACCTGGCGTTCCTCACGGTGATGACGCTCTACGTCATCGTGCTGCTGACCGTCGTGGACGGCTTCATCATGTGGCGCCGCCTGCGCAAGCGCCTGCTCGCGAAGTTCGGCGAGATCCCCAAGGGCACGACGATGTACGCCGTCATGCGGGCCTTCCAGCTGCGCCGAGCACGCCTGCCCAAGCCGACGCACAAGAAGCACGGCGTCTTCCCGGAGTGAGCCGGAGCGGTTCCTGAGGCAACCGTCCGGCGGTTAGGTTGAGCCCATGCCCACCTACCGCTACCTCGGCAACTCGGGTCTCAAGATCTCCGAGATCACCTACGGCAACTGGCTCACCCACGGCTCCCAGGTCGAGAACGACGTCGCGAAGGCGTGCGTCCACGCGGCGCTCGACGCCGGCATCTCGACGTTCGACACCGCGGACGTCTACGCGAACACGAAGGCCGAGCAGGTGCTCGGCGACGCGCTCAAGGGACAGCGGCGCGAGTCGCTCGAGATCTTCACGAAGGTCTACTGGCCGACCGGCCCCGGCGGCCCCAACGACACGGGCCTGTCCCGCAAGCACGTCATGGAGTCGATCAACGGCTCCCTCAAGCGGCTCGGCACCGACTACGTGGACCTCTACCAGGCGCACCGGTACGACACCGAGACGCCGCTCGAGGAGACGATGCAGGCGTTCGCCGACATCGTCCGGCAGGGCAAGGCCCTGTACATCGGCGTCTCCGAGTGGACCGCCGACCAGATCCGCGCCGGCGCCGCGCTCGCGAAGGAGCTCGGCTTCCAGCTCATCTCCTCCCAGCCCCAGTACTCGATGCTGTGGCGCGTCATCGAGGACGAGGTCGTGCCGACCTCGCGCGAGCTGGGCCTGTCGCAGATCGTCTGGTCCCCGATGGCCCAGGGCGTGCTGTCCGGCAAGTACCTGCCCGGCCAGGCGGCACCGGCCGGGTCGCGCGCGGCCGACGAGAAGGCGGGCCGCGGTGGGATCTCGCAGTTCATGACCGACGACGTCCTCACGCGCGTGCAGGGCCTCAAGCCGGTCGCGGACGAGCTGGGGCTCACCATGCCGCAGCTCGCCATCGCGTGGGTCCTGCAGAACGACAACGTCGCTGCGGCCCTCGTGGGTGCGTCGCGGCCCGAGCAGGTCGCCGAGAACGTCAAGGCGTCGGGGGTGACGATCCCGGCCGAGCTCCTGGCGCGCATCGACGACGTCCTCGGGGACGTCGTCGAGCGCGACCCGCGCAAGACCGCGGAGAACGCACCGCAGACGCGCGTCGCCTGACTCCGGCACGTCGTGCGCGACGACGGCCCCGGCGGCGATCCGCCGGGGCCGTCGTCGTCTCCTCACCGGCCGGGCTCGGGCATGCCTCCCTCGCCCGGCCGGGGGCCTGTGGTCGCGGCGACGGGCTCCCGCGGCTCCGACTCGGCGTGCGCCCGACGACGCACCCGGGCGGGGCGCGGGTCCGCGAGCCCCCGCGGGGCGAACCAGCGCGCCGTGAGCTGGACGATCGGCCCCACGCCCAGCGCGTAGGCGACCGTCGCCCAGCCCAGCGTGCCGCCGAGCACCCAGCCCAGCGACACGACGACGACCTCGATGAGCGTGCGCACGAGGCGCACCGACCACCCGGTGCGCGCGACGAGGCCGGTCATGAGCCCGTCGCGCGGGCCGGGCCCGAGGCGCACCCCGAGGTACGCCGAGGTCGCGAGCCCGTTGAGCACGATCCCGCCGACGGCGAGCGCGACGCTCGCGGCGACGCCGGGGTCGGGCACGAGGCGGGTCACGAGCGCGATCGCCGGGTCGATGGTCAGGGTGATGACGACGACGTTCGCGATCGTCCCGATCCCCGGGCGCTGCCGCAGCGGGATCCACGCGAGCAGCGCGAGCACGCTGAGCGACCCGACGACGACGCCGAACGGCAGCCCGGTGCGCAGCACGACGCCCTGGTGCAGGACGTCCCACGGCATCCCGCCCTGGCCCGCGTGGAGCAGCATCGCCATGGACAGCGCGTAGGCGAGGAGGCCGAGGAGGAGCTGGACGGCACGACGGGTGGGGCTCATGCGAGCCATCCTGACGACCAAGTGGCATCGACATCCATAGCCAATCGCGAGAGAGTGGCCCTATGAGTCTCGCCCCGCCTGGGTCCGTCGACGTCCACCGCCACCTCTCCCCCGCCGCCGCGGCGCGGCTGCTGGGTCGCTGGCACGCGGGCGGCCCCGCGTACACCGCGCTGGCCGACGCGCTGCGCGCCGCCGTCCTCGCCGGCACGCTCGCCCCGCACACGCGGCTCCCGTCCGAGCGCGACCTCGCCGTCGCGCTCGGCGTCTCCCGCACCACCACGGCGGCCGCGTACGGGCGGCTGCGCGAGCTGGGCTTCGCGCGCTCCCGGACGGGGTCGGGGACCGTCGTCGTGCTCCCCCGCGCGACCCGGCCCCGGACCGCGCCCCGTGCCCGCGGGGGCGACGCGCCGCCCGCACCGGCCCCGCACGTCGCACCGATCGACCTCGCCGACCTCTCCCAGGCGACCTCCGCCGCCCCGAGCGGGCTGCACGGCGCGTACTCGCGCGCGCTCGAACGCCTCCCCGAGTACCTGTCCGGAGGCGGGTACGAGCCGTACGGCGTCGGCGTCCTGCGCGAGGCGATCGCCGACCACCACACCCGGCGCGGCACGGCGACGACGCCCGACGAGGTCCTCGTCACGACCGGCGCCCAGCACGCGATCACCACGCTCGCGGGCACGCTCCTCGGTGGCGGCGACCGCGCCGTCGTGCAGTCGCCCACCTACTACCACGCGATGGAGGCACTGCGCCGCGCCGGGGCGCGGCTCGTCCCGGTCCCCGTGGGGCGCGGTGACCGGGAGTCGCACCCCGGCCGCGAGCAGGACGCGCCCGGGTTCGACGTCGACCTCTTCGGCTCGACGCTGCGCCAGGTCTCGCCGCGGCTGGTGTACCTCGTACCGGACTTCCACAACCCCACCGCGTACACGCTCACCCCCGAGGAGCGGGCCGGGGTGCGCGAGGCCGCCGCGCGCCACCGCGTGACCGTCGTCGGGGACGAGACCCTCACGGACCTCGACCTCGAGGGCGACCCGGACGCCGTCGGCCCCGTCGCCGAGCCGCTCGCCGGGGACGGGGCCTCGCCGTACGTCGTCACCGTCGGGTCGGCGTCCAAGTCGTTCTGGGGCGGGCTGCGCGTCGGGTGGGTCCGCGCGCACCCCGACCTCGTCGCGCGGCTCGCGCGCACCCGGCAGTCCGCCGACATCGCGACCGCGGTGCTCGAGCAGCTCGCCGTCGTCGAGCTGCTCGACGACGCGGGCAGCGTGCTCGCCGAGCGCCGCAGGACGCTGCGCGCCCAGCGCGACCTGCTGTGCGGGCTGCTGGGCGCGGCGCTCCCCGACTGGCGCGTGCACGTGCCGGAGGGCGGGCTGTCCCTGTGGGTCGACGTCGGCGCGCCCGTCGCCCAGGCGTTCGCCGCCGCGGCCGCCGCGGAGGGCGTCCTGGTCAACGCCGGCCCGACGTTCACCCCCGACGGCAGCGCCGCGGACCGGCTGCGCCTCACGTTCTCGCGACCGCCCGAGGAGCTGGAGCGGGCGGTGCCCCGGCTCGCCGCAGCGTGGGCGCGCGTGGCCGGCTGAGCACGCCCTGGGCCGTCGGAGAGCGGGCAACCGCGGTCAGCGCGAGCGGAGCTCCACGGGCGCGGTCGCCTGGGTCCCGTCGTGCAGGAGACGCGCGACCACGGCGCCCTCGGCCGCGAGGGCCCGCCAGGTCTCGCCGAGCCACTGCTCCGCGTCGTACTGCGTCGTGAAGACGGGGCTCACGGGCGTGGCGAGGACGCTTCCCTCGGCGTCGTCGAGCTCCCAGACCCACTGGGGCCGGATCATCGTGCCTCCCTCGCCTCGGCGCCGCGCACGTGCTCGCCCGGCTCCGGGTGGCGCACGAGCGACCGGTTGATGCGCGCCGCCCAGAGCGGGCCCTGGTAGAGGAACCCGGTGTACCCCTGGACGAGGTCGGCGCCCGCGTGCAGGTAGTCACGGGCGTCGTGCGCGGTCGTGATGCCCCCGACGCCGATGATGGCGCGACGCGGGCCGAGGCGCTCGCGCAGGCGCGCGACCACGGCGAGGCCCCGGGCGCGCACCGGTGGTCCGGACAGCCCGCCGGGCCCCCGGTCGTGCCCGATCGTCGTGTTGACGGCGACGACGCCGTCGAGGTCGAGCTCGTCGACGAGGTCGGCGACCGCGTCCACGTCCTCGTCCGCGAGGTCGGGCGCGATCTTGACGAGCAGCGGCACGCGGGCGGCTCCCGCGTCCGTGGTCGCGGCGTCCGCGGCCTCGCGCACCGCCACGAGGATCGGGCGCAGCGACGCGACCTCCTGGAGGTCGCGCAGGCCCGGGGTGTTGGGTGAGGACACGTTGACGACGAGGTAGTCGGCGTACGGCGCGAGGAGGCTCGCGCTCGTCGCGTAGTCCCCCGCGGCCTCGGACGCGGGCGTGACCTTGGTCTTGCCGATGTTCGCGCCCACGAGCACGGCGCGGCCCGCGCGGGTCGAGCGCAGCGCGGCGAGGCGCCGGGCGGCCGCCGCGGCACCCTCGTTGTTGAACCCCATGCGGTTGCGCACGCCCGACACGTCGAGCTCGCGCCACAGCCGCGGCTTCTCGTTGCCGGGCTGCGCGTGCGCGGTGACCGTACCGATCTCGACGAACGCGAAACCGAGCATGGTCAGGCCGCGCACGGCGCGCGCGTCCTTGTCGAACCCGCCCGCGAGGCCGAAGGGCGCGGGGAAGACCTTGCCCAGGACCTCGACGCTGCCCCGGCCCCCGGCCGCGCGGCCCAGGTAGGGCGCGAGCGCCCCCTGCACGACGTCGCGCAGCACCGGCACGCGGCCGACGGCGCCGATCAGGTCGAACGCGACGTGGTGCGCGCGCTCCGGGTCCATGCGGCGGAAGACGGTGTCGAAGAGCAGTCCGTAGAGGAGCGGGCGGCGGCGGGTCATGCGGCGTCCTCCGGGGCGTCGGTGTCGGTGCGGGTGCTGGTGGCGCTCGGGGTGGCGACGGTCGCCGACGTCCCGCCGGGGCGGGTGCGCCAGAGCCACCACAGGCCGACGAAGGGCAGGACGAGGGGCACGTAGCCGTAGCCCTGCCCGAAGCCGGACCAGACGGTGGCGCGGGGGAACGCCTCGGGGTCGGCGAGCGAGAAGGCGCCGACGGCGAGCACCCCGACGAGCTCGACGCCCACCGCGACCCACGCGACGCGCCGCGCGACCTGGCCGCCCCGCGCGAGCGCGATCGTCGCGACGACGTACACGGCCGCCGCGAGCCCCGACAGCGCGTACGCGAGCGGCGCCTCGTGCCAGTCGCGCAGGAGCTGCACGGCGGCCCGGGCCGAGGCCGCGAGCGCGAAGATCCCGTACACGGCGACGAGGACCCGGCCGAAGCCGGCGTTCGTGCGACGCGGGTGCGGCGTCCCGTCCGGGGCGGCGGGTGCGCTCATGGCGAGGACCTCCAGGTCAGGCGTTCCAGATCTGCCACAGGCGCCACTCGAGGAACGCGACGGTGAGCGCGGCGACCGCGAGCACGACGGAGCTCCAGCGCGAGCGCTCCGCGAAGGCCCACAGGGCGGCGACGGGCAGGATGAAGAGGGTGGTCACGAGGTAGCCCCACAGCAGCACGGGGTCGCTCGGCGCGGTCCCGGTGGCGCCGAGCACGCCCACCACGACCGCCTGCACGAGGATCAGCCCCTCGATCACGGCCGCACCCCAGAGCTGGCGCAGGATCACCGCGCGGTCGCGCACGACGAACACGAGAGCCCAGCCGGCGAGCGCGACGCACGCCGCGACCACGAGCAGCAGGAGGGGAAGGACCACGCGGCCGAGCGTACCGGGGGCGGCCCGCGGCCACGGAATCGGTCCACAGGTCCCACCGACGTCACGGGGGCAGGGGCGCCGTCCCCGGGGATAGCATCGCGGGGTGGCTGAACTGACCGTCTCCAGCAAGAATCCCGCCGGTGCCAAGGTCGACGCGCTCGTCGTCGGCACCCACACGACGTCCGACGGCGTCGCGATCGTCGGGGGCGACCTGCCCCGTCCGGTGGTCGCCTCCCTCGAGGACCTCGCACCCGCGCTCGGCATCACGGGCGCCGCCGACGAGGTCCGCAAGGTGCCCGCCGGGCCCGAGCTCAAGGCCGACGTGCTCGTGCTCGTGGGCCTCGGCGCACGGCGCGCCGACGGCACCTTCAGCGCCGAGGCGCTGCGCCGCGCCGCCGGTGCCGCGCTGCGCGCGCTCGCCGGGACGACGTCGGTCGCCGTCGCGCTCCCCGTCGAGGACGAGGCCGAGCTCGGCGCCGTCGCCGAGGGAGCGCTGCTCGGTGCCTACGCGTTCGCGCGCTACCGCACGGGCGAGGCCGCGTCGTCGGCCGCGAACCGCCCGCCCGCGACCGTCGAGGTCCTCGCCGGGAGCACGCGCAGCTCCGCGGCCAAGGCTGCCGTCGAGCGGGCCAAGGTCGTCGCGGCGGCCGTGAACGCGACGCGCGACCTCGTCAACGCCGCGCCCAACGACCTCTTCCCCGCCGCGTTCGCCGACGTCGCGAAGCAGGCCGTCAAGGACTCGGGCGCCAAGGGCCTCAAGGTCACGGTGCTCGACGACAAGGCGCTCGTCGCGGGCGGGTACGGCGGCCTCGTCGGCGTCGGACAGGGCTCGGCGCGCGGCCCGCGCCTCGTCAAGGTCGCCTACGCGCCGTCGCGCCCCGCCGCGAAGGTCGCGCTCGTGGGCAAGGGCATCACGTTCGACTCGGGCGGCATCTCGATCAAGCCCGCCAAGGGCATGGAGGCGATGAAGTCCGACATGGCCGGCGCCGCCGCCGTGCTGCAGACCGTCGTCGCCGCCGCGCGCCTCGGGCTGCCCGTGGCCGTGACGGGCTGGCTGTGCCTCGCGGAGAACATGCCGTCGGGCACGGCGCAGCGTCCGTCCGACGTCATCACGATCCGTGGCGGCAAGACCGTCGAGGTGCTCAACACCGACGCCGAGGGCCGCCTCGTCATGGCCGACGGCCTGGTCGCCGCCGTCGAGGAGAAGCCCGACGTCGTGCTCGACGTCGCGACGCTCACCGGCGCCCAGATGGTCGCGCTCGGCAACCGCGTCTCCGCGGTCATGGGCGCCGACGACGTGCGCGCCGAGGTCGTCGCGGCGGCCGACGCCGCGGGCGAGCAGTTCTGGCCGATGCCGCTGCCCGAGGAGCTGGGAGCGTCCTTGAAGTCGAAGGTCGCCGACCTCGCGAACATCGGCGACCGGTTCGGCGGCATGCTCGTCGCGGGCCTGTTCCTGCAGGAGTTCGTCGGCGAGACGCCGTGGGCGCACCTCGACATCGCCGGCCCCGCGTTCAACGAGGGCTCGGCCCACGGCTACACCCCGGTCGGAGGCACGGGCGTCGCCGTCCGCACCCTGCTCGGCCTCGTCGAGGGCCGCGCCCGCCGCTGACCCGGTCTCGCCGACCAGGTGGTCCTGGTCCGTCCCGTCGCCCGGACGAACCAGGACCACCTGCTCGACACCGGAAGATCGCCGGGTCGAGCGGTGTCAGGAGGTCCGGCGACGGCGCTGGCGGGAGTTCCAGTCGCGCATGCGCTGCGGGTAGCCGGTGAAGCGCACGTTGTAGACGGGCACGCCCAGCGAGCCGGCGACGTCGAACGCCGTCTTCTCGTCCGGGACGCGCCGGCGCGTCCACTCGCCCGTCGTCGCGATGAGCAGCAGCGTCGCCCCCGTGTCCTGCGTGGGCGGCTCGACGTACGCCTCGACCCCGACGCGCGTGCGCACGAAGTCCTGGAGGTGGGCGAGCGTCGCGCGACGGGCGTCCGACGGCGCGGCGGCGGCGCCGCCCGGCGACGAGGTCGTCGGGGGGCGGCGGGAGAACAGGCTGGACAGCTTGGGCAGCCGGGGCACAGCGGCAGGGTACAGCGTGACCCTGGTCATACGGTGGCCCCGCTGTCTGCAGCGTCACAGCCGCGAGGCCCTGGTTTCGATTGGGGAGCCCGTGCCCGAGGTGCCAAGATGGCACCCGGAGAACGTTCACGCACCGTGGGCCAGCGGTTCCCGTCCGGCCCGTCGACGTGCCGTGCACGTCCGCCCTCGCTCTCCCCTCGCTGAAGGAGTCGCACGTGGCCGAACCCGGCACACCATTCGACGTCGTCGTCCTGGGCGGAGGCAGCGCCGGCTATGCCACGGCGCTGCGCGCCGCCCAGCTCGGCCTCTCCGTCGCGCTCGTCGAGTCGGGCAAGCTCGGTGGTACCTGCCTGCACAACGGGTGCATCCCCACCAAGGCCCTGCTCCACGCGGCCGAGCTCGCCGACGGCGCCCGCGAGGGCGCGAAGTTCGGCGTCCGCAGCTCGTTCGACGGCATCGACATGGCAGGCGTCAACGGCTACAAGGACGGCGTCGTCGCGGGCCTCTACAAGGGCCTCCAGGGGCTCGTCGCCTCCCGCGGCATCACGTTCGTCGAGGGGCACGGCCGGCTCGTGTCGCAGGACACCGTCGAGGTCGACGGCACCCGGTACACCGGCCGCCACGTCGTGCTCGCGACCGGCTCGTACGCGCGCTCGCTGCCCGGTCTCGAGATCGCCGGCCGCGTCATCACCTCCGACCAGGCGCTGCGGCTCGACCGCGTCCCGAAGTCGGTCGTGGTGCTCGGCGGCGGCGTCATCGGCGTCGAGTTCGCGAGCGTGTGGAAGTCGTTCGGCGCCGACGTCCAGATCGTCGAGGCGCTGCCCCACCTCGTGCCCAACGAGGACGAGGCGCTGTCGAAGTCGCTCGAGCGGGCGTTCCGCAAGCGCGGCATCCAGTTCTCCCTGGGCGACCGGTTCGCGGGCGTCAAGGAGACCGACTCGGGCGTCACCGTCACGCTCGAGTCCGGCAAGACCTTCGAGGCCGAGCTGCTGCTCGTCGCCGTCGGGCGCGGGCCGCGCACCGCCGACCTCGGGTTCGAGGCGCAGGGCATCACGCTCGACCGCGGGTTCGTGATCGTCGACGAGCGCCTGCACACGGGCGTCGGGAACATCTGGGCCGCGGGCGACATCGTGCCCGGCCTCCAGCTCGCGCACCGCGGGTTCGCGCAGGGCATCTTCCTCGCGGAGCAGATCGCCGGGCTCGACCCGACGCCGATCGTCGAGTCGTCGATCCCGCGCGTCACGTACTGCGAGCCCGAGGTGGCGTCCGTCGGCGTCACGGAGGCTGCGGCGACCGAGACGTGGGGGGCCGACCAGGTCGAGACCCTCGAGTACAACCTCGCCGGCAACGGCAAGAGCAAGATCCTCGCGACCAGCGGCTTCGTCAAGCTCGTGCGCCGCAAGGACGGTCCCGTCGTCGGCGTGCACATGATCGGTGCCCGCGTCGGCGAGCTCGTCGGCGAGGGCCAGCTCATCGTGGGCTGGGAGGCGTACCCCGAGGACGTCGCCGCCCTGGTCCACGCCCACCCCACCCAGAACGAGGCACTCGGAGAGGCGCACCTGGCCCTGGCCGGCAAGCCTCTGCACGCCCACAACTGACCCCAACGATCGAAGGAGACCAGGCAGGTCATGTCTGAGAACGTGCAGATGCCGGCCCTCGGCGAGTCCGTCACCGAAGGCACCGTCACCCGTTGGCTCAAGTCGGTCGGCGACACCGTCGCCGTCGACGAGCCGCTGCTCGAGGTCTCGACCGACAAGGTCGACACCGAGATCCCGTCGCCCGTCGCGGGCGTGCTCGAGCAGATCCTCGTCCAGGAGGACGAGACCGTGGAGGTCGGTACCGACCTCGCCGTGATCGGCGACGGTTCCGGCGGCGGCGACGCCGCCCCCGCCCCCGCGGCGGCCGAGGAGCCCGCGCCCCAGGCCGCGCCGGAGCCCGAGCCGGAGCAGCCGGCCGCGCAGGAGGCCCCCGCCGAGCCCGCCCCGGCCCAGCAGGCCGCTCCCGCGCCGCAGTCCTCCGGCGGTGAGGAGATCAGGCTCCCCGCGCTCGGCGAGTCCGTCACCGAGGGCACCGTGACCCGGTGGCTCAAGTCGGTCGGCGAGACCGTCGAGGTCGACGAGCCCCTGCTCGAGGTCTCGACCGACAAGGTCGACACCGAGGTCCCCTCGCCCGTGGCCGGCACCGTCCAGCAGATCCTCGTCCAGGAGGACGAGACGGTCGAGGTCGGCACCGTGCTCGCGATCGTCGGCTCGGGCGCCGCCCCGGCCGCCGCCCCCGCGGCACCGGCCGAGCCCGCCCAGGAGGCCCCGAAGCAGGAGGCTGCGCCCGCCCCGGCCCCGACCGAGGCGCGCACCCCGGCGAGCGAGGCGGACGTCCCGGCCCAGGCCGCGCAGGAGGAGACGCCGGCCCCGGCCACGAGCGCCCCGGCCCCCGCGGCCGAGAAGCCCGCCGCGCCGTCCGCACCGGGTGCGACCCCGGCCCCGGCCGCGAAGGCCGGCGGCACGTACCTCACCCCGCTCGTGCGCAAGCTCGCGGCGGACAAGGGCGTCGACCTGTCGACCCTCACGGGCACGGGCGTCGGCGGCCGCATCCGCAAGGAGGACGTGCTCGAGGCCGCCCGCAAGGCCGAGGAGGCCAAGGCCGCCCCCGCAGCTGCCGCTCCCGCGGCTCCCGCCGGTGGTGCCCCGAAGAAGGCCTCCGTCCCGGCCGTCTCGCCGCTGCGCGGCACGACCGAGAAGACGAGCCGTCTGCGCAAGCTCGTCGCGAGCCGCATGGTCGAGGCGCTGAGCACGCAGGCCCAGCTCACGACGGCGGTCGAGGTCGACGTCACCCGCGTCGCCGCCCTGCGCAACCGCGCCAAGGCGGACTTCAAGGCGCGCGAGGGTGCGAACCTCACGTTCCTGCCGTTCTTCACGCTCGCCGCGGTCGAGGCGCTCAAGGCCTACCCGAAGATCAACGCGACCTTCGGCGAGGACGAGATCACCTACCACGGCCAGGAGAACGTGGGCATCGCGGTCGACACCGAGCGCGGCCTCGTGGTCCCCGTCATCAAGGACGCGGGCGACCTCAACCTCGCCGGCATCGCGCGCAAGATCGCCGACCTCGGCGCACGCACGCGTGCCAACAAGGTCGGTCCGGACGAGCTCGCGGGCGCGACGTTCACGATCACCAACACCGGCTCGGGCGGCGCCGTCTTCGACACGCCGATCGTCCCGGTCGGTCAGGTCGCGATCCTCGGCACGGGCACCATCACCAAGCGCCCGGTCGTCGTGACGGACGCGGACGGCAACGACACGATCGGCATCCGCTCGACGTGCTTCATCTTCCTGTCCTACGACCACCGCCTGGTCGACGGTGCGGACGCCGCGCGCTTCCTCACCACGATCAAGAACCGCATCGAGGAGGGCGCGTTCGAGGCCGAGGTCGGCCTCTGACGCTCCGCGCTC
>NZ_JBGNYC010000055.1:0-27225 GCF_051844275.1 Cellulosimicrobium sp. CpK407 | reverse complement strand
GGCTGCGCTTGATGAGCGACACGTCGCGGACGGCGCCGCGGTCGGCGGAGGTCGCCATCGCGGCGTACGCCTGGAGCGCGGGCGAGACGTAGCGGTCGCGGTCGACCGGCTGCCACGGGTTCTCGCGCGCCTCCATCTTGGCGCGGCGCTCGGCGATCACCTCGTCCGGGACGTTGAGGCGGATGAGGCGCGTGTCGACGTCGATCTCGATCTCGTCGCCGTCCTCGACGAGGCCGATGACGCCGCCCGCGGCGGCCTCGGGCGAGACGTGGCCGACGGAGATGCCCGACGACCCGCCGGAGAAGCGGCCGTCGGTGATGAGCGCGGTCACCTTGCCGAGGCCGCGGCCCTTGATGAACGACGTCGGGTACAGCATCTCCTGCATGCCCGGGCCGCCCGCGGGACCCTCGTAGCGCACGACGACGACGTGCCCCGGCTCGACCTGCTTGGTGAGGATCTTCTCGACCGCCTCGTCCTGCGACTCGCAGACGAGCGCCTTGCCGACGAAGTGGAAGACGTCCGGGTCGACCCCGGCGGTCTTGAACACGGCGCCGTCCTCGGCGAGGTTGCCGCGCAGCACGGCGAGGCCGCCCTCGACGGTGTACGCGTGCTCGAGGTCGCGGATGCAGCCCTCGGCCGCGTCGGTGTCGAGCGACTCCCAGCGGTTCGACGTCGAGAACGCCTGCGTGGTGCGCACTCCCCCGGGCGCCGCGTGGAACAGCTCGATCGCGCGGTCGGTCGCCTTGCCGCCCCGGACGTCCCAGTCGTCGAGCCACTCGCGCAGCGTCGGGGTGTGGACGCTCGTGACGTCGTGGTCGAGCAGGCCCGCGCGGTCGAGCTCGCCCAGGAGGGCGGGGATGCCGCCGGCGCGGTGCACGTCCTCCATGTGGAAGTTCGGGTGGTTCGGCGCGACCTTGGACAGGCACGGCACCTGGCGGCTGATCCGCTCGATGTCGGTGAGGTCGAAGTCGACCTCGCCCTCCTGCGCCGCGGCGAGGATGTGCAGCACGGTGTTCGTCGAGCCGCCCATCGCGACGTCGAGCGCCATGGCGTTGGAGAACGCGGCCTTGGTCGCGATCGAGCGCGGCGCGACCGAGTCGTCCTCGTCCTCGTAGTAGCGCTTGGCGAGGTCGACGATCGTGCGGCCGGCCTCGAGGAACAGCTCCTTGCGCGCGGCGTGCGTCGCGAGGGTCGAGCCGTTGCCCGGGAGCGACAGGCCGAGCGCCTCGGTGAGGCAGTTCATCGAGTTCGCGGTGAACATGCCCGAGCACGACCCGCACGTGGGGCACGCGTTCTCCTCGACCTGCGCGAGCGCGGCGTCGGACACGTTGTCGTCCGCCGAGTAGTTGATCGCGTTGACGAGGTTGAGGTGGGTCTTGGCGACGCCGTCGGCGACGACCGCCTTGCCCGCCTCCATGGGGCCGCCGGACACGAAGATCACCGGGATGTTGAGCCGCAGCGCGGCGTTGAGCATGCCGGGCGTGATCTTGTCGCAGTTCGAGATGCACACGAGCGCGTCGGCGCAGTGCGCGTTGACCATGTACTCGACCGAGTCGGCGATGAGGTCGCGGCTCGGCAGCGAGTAGAGCATGCCGCCGTGGCCCATCGCGATGCCGTCGTCGACGGCGATCGTGTTGAACTCCTTGGAGACGCCACCGGCCTCGCGGATCGCCGACGCGACGAGGTCGCCCATGTCCTTGAGGTGGACGTGGCCGGGGACGAACTGCGTGTACGAGTTCGCGATCGCGATGATCGGCTTGCCGAAGTCCTCCGAGCCCATGCCGGTCGCGCGCCAGAGGGCGCGGGCGCCGGCCATGTTGCGGCCGTGGGTGGACGTCCGGGAGCGCAGGGGGCGGCTCATGTCGGTTCAGCTCCTTCGACGGGTGGCCGCGGCCGATCCTCCGGCCGCCGGGTCACATTACGCCTGTCGGGGACCGGACGAACCGGGCGTCCGTCTCGTGGTCGTCGGGCTACGTACGCGGAGTCCCTACCCCCTGAGGGATCTCCACCTAAACGTTACGTAAGGGTTGAACCGCCGCAGGGCACCCTGCCACCGTGGACGGGCACGGCACGGCCGGGGACCTCGGCGACGCCTCGACGGAGAGCGGCGGCAGGTCAGGTCCCGGCACCGACCCGATCCTCAGATCCCGTTCCCGAGGGGGCACCTCATGTCCACGTCCACCGCACGCACGACCTCACCGCCCGGCGGCGCCTCCCAGACCGCCGCGCGCGCCGCCGCCACCGCGACGACCGGTCCCGTCACCCAGGACGACGTCGTCACGCGCTCCCCCGCCCGGCACGCCCTCGCGCTCGCCCGGCTCGGCGCCGCGGTCGTGTTCCTCTGGCCGTTCGCCGACAAGCTCCTCGGCCTCGGGTACGCGACGCCGCGCGACCGCGCGTGGCTCGCGGGTGCCGCCCCGGCCCAGGGGTACCTCGAGCACGGGGTCCAGGGCCCGCTCGCGGGCACCTTCACCGCGATGGCCGGCCCCGTCACGGACTGGCTCTTCATGCTCGGTCTGCTCGGCGTCGGCCTCGCGCTCCTGCTCGGGATCGGCCTACGGGTGGCCGCGGTGAGCGGCGCCCTGCTCTTCGGCATGCTCTGGCTGTCGCAGTGGCCGCTCGCGGCCGGGTCGAACAACCCGGTCGTCGACCAGCACGTCCTCGTGGTGCTGCTCCTCGTCGTCCTCGCGACGACGCTCGCGGGCGACACCTGGGGGCTCGGCCGCCGCTGGGCCGCGTTGCCCCTCGTCCGCCGGGCGCCCTGGCTGCGCTGACGGCGGCCCGCCCCGCCGGGACCGCGCGAGGTCGCAACGGCGCGACCTCGCGCGGCCGCGGCCCCGGCGCGTGGCCGACCGAGCGCCGTCAGGCGCCGGCCGTGTGCGCGCCCTCGAGCTCGTCGGCGTGGCGGACGTGCCGCGTGACCCACGGGGCCAGCGCGAACAGCGCGAGCGCGAACACGAGCGTCACGGCGCCGATACCCCCGAAGTACGCGGTGTCGGACGCCCCCTCGGTGACCTGCACGACCTGCGCCGTGATGGCCTGACCCGCCGCGGGTGCGAGGAACCAGAGCGCCATCGCCTGGGACCGGAACGCCTTCGGCGCCAGCAGCGTCGTCGCCGCGAGGCCGACGGGAGACAGGCACAGCTCACCGAGCGTCTGGATCACGTAGACGAGCACGAGCACCCAGGACGGGGCCTTGCCGTCGCCGACGACCGCGGACGCAACGGCGAGGAAGAGGAACGACACCGACGCGAGGGTGAGACCGATGGCGAACTTGTTGGCCGTCGTCGGGCGGTCCCCGGTCTTGATCCAGATCCACGCGAACACCGGCGCGAGGACGATGATCGACAGCGGGTTGACCGACTGGAAGAACTCGGGACTGATGCCGACGCCGAAGAAGGTGAGGTCGGTCCGGTCCTTCGCGAACGCGGAGAGCGTCGTGGCGGCCTGCTCGAAGATCATCCAGAAGAGCATCGCCGCCACGAACAGCGGGATGTAGGCGATGACGCGCGGGCGCTCGGCGTCGGTCACGCGCGGCGAGCGGTACATGACGACGAAGTACGCGATCGGCGCGAGGAACGCCAGGTAGGACATCGTGTCGATGAACGTCGAGATGTCGAAGCCGCCGGCCACCAGGACCGCGATCAGCCCCACGAGCACGACGCCCGCGGCGATGAGCAGGAAGACGCGCGCGATCGTCACCCGCTCCTCGGGGCGCACGGGGTTGGGCACGTGCGCGCCCGCCTCGCCGAGGTAGCGGCGGCCCGCGACGAAGAACACGAGCGCGACGGCCATGCCGACCGCCGCCACCGCGAACCCGGCGTGGTAGCCGCCCCAGGCGCGCGCGGCCCCGACGAGGAACGGCGCGATGAACGACCCGAGGTTGATGCCCATGTAGAAGATGGAGAAGCCCGAGTCGCGCCGCGGGTCGTCGCGCGCGTAGAGCTCGCCGACCATGGACGACACGTTGGGCTTGAGCAGACCCGTCCCGAGCGCGACCATCGCGATGCCCGCCATCGAGAAGCCCGCGCCCGGGACCGTGAGGCTCACGTGCCCCGCGGCGATGACGATCCCGCCGTACAGGACCGAGCGACGCGAGCCGATCACGCGGTCCGCGAGCCACCCGCCCACGACGGAGAGCAGGTAGACGCTCGTGCCGTAGATCGAGACGAGCGCCAGACCGGTCGTCTCGCCGATCCCGAGCCCGCCGTTCGCCACGGAGTCCGTGAGGTAGAACAGCAGGATCGCGCGCATCCCGTAGTAGCTGAACCGCTCCCACAGCTCCGTGGTGAAGAGCGTCAGCAGGCCGCGCGGGTGGCCGAAGAACGCGTGGTCCCCCTCGATCGCGCCGGCCGCGGGGCCCGGACCGGCCGCTGAGCCCGCCGGGCGCGCGACGGCGCCCGGGCCGGGTGGTGCACCCGGGTCCGGCTCGACCTCGAACTCGCGTTCGCCGTCGCCACCCCGCGTCGCCATGCGTTCGATGCTCCCACCGGCGTGCGCGGCCGGCGACCGTTAGCGTGACCGGGTGCCGACGATCTGGTGGTGCCGCCGCGACCTGCGCCTCGCCGACAACCCGGCCCTCGTCGCCGCGGTGGGTGCCGCCCGCGACGCGGGCGACGAGGTCGTCGCGCTCTACGTCCTCGACCCGCGCCTGTGGGGCTCCGCGGGCGCACCGCGCCGCGCGTACCTCGCCCGGAGCCTCGCGGCGCTCGATGCCGCGACGGACGGGCGGCTGGTCGTGCGGCGCGGAGACCCGCGGGCCGTCGTCCCCGCGCTCGCACGCGAGGTGGGCGCCGGCGAGGTGCACGTCGCGGCTTCGTTCGAGCCCTACGGCGTCGCGCGGGACGAGGCGGTCGCGCAGGCGCTGACCGACGCCGGGGCGCGCCTCGTGCGCACGGGCTCGCCGTACGCCGTCGCGCCCGGGCGCGTGCTCACGCGCACCGGGACGCCCTTCCAGGTCTTCACGCCGTTCCGCGAGGCGTGGGTCGCGCACGGCTGGCGCGACCCGGTGCCGCGGCCCCGCGACGTGCCGTGGGCCTCGCTGCGGTCCGACGGCGTCCCGGACGACCCCGGGACGGACGCACGCCTGCCCGCCGCGGGCGAGGCGGCCGCGCGCCGCCGGTGGCGCGACTTCCTCGTGGACCACCTCGCGGGCTACGCGACCGAGCGCGACCGCCCGGACCGGGCGGCGACGTCGGGCATGTCCGTCCCGCTCAAGTGGGGCGAGCTCCACCCGCGCACCCTTCTCGCCGACGTGCGGGGCGCGCTGCACGACGGGCTCGCGCCGTCCGACGACGCGCTCGCCTACCGCTCCGAGCTCGCGTGGCGCGAGTTCCACGCGGACGTCCTGTTCCACCACCCCGGGGCGGCGCGGCGGTCGCTGCGCACGGTCGTGCCCGACGACGCGTGGGCGACCGGCGCGGAGGAGGACCGGCTCCTCGCGGCCTGGGCGGCCGGGCGCACCGGGTACCCGCTCGTCGACGCCGGCATGCGCCAGCTCCTTGGCGAGGCATGGGTGCACAACCGCGTGCGGATGGTCGTCGCGTCGTTCCTCGTCAAGGACCTGCACGTGCGGTGGCAGCGCGGCGCGGCGCACTTCATGGCGCACCTGGCCGACGGCGACGTGTCGCAGAACCAGCTCAACTGGCAGTGGGTCGCCGGCACGGGGCGCGACGCCGCACCGTACTTCCGCATCTTCAACCCGGTGACCCAGGGCAGGACGTTCGACCCCGACGGGGACTACGTGCGGCGCTGGGTGCCGGAACTCCGCGGCGTGGAGGGCCGGGCCGTCCACGAGCCCTGGAGGCTGCGGGAGCGACCCGCGGAGTACCCCGAGCGGATCGTCGACCACGCCGTGGAGCGGCGGGTCGCGCTCGACGACTTCGAGCGCGCCCGACGGCGCTGAGATCATTTATCAACCAAGGGGTTGACGACCGCGGGCGCGAGGCGTAGCGTCGTCGTCAACCGAACAGTTGATGAACGGGACGCCGCACCCGGCGCCCCACGAGGAGGTCCCGTGACGGCCGACCCGCTCTCGCGCGTGTTCTCGGCGCTCGCCGACCCCACGCGCCGCGACATGGTGGCCCGGCTCGCGTCGGGCGACGCCAGCGTCGGCGAGCTCGCCCGGCCGTACGACATGTCCGTCCAGGCGGTGTCCAAGCACCTGCGCGTGCTCGAGGACTCCGGCCTGGTGACCCGCACGACGGATGCCCGACGCGCCCCCGTGCACCTCGAGGCGGAGGTCTTCGACCTCATGACCAAGTGGATCGAGCGATACCGGCGTGAGGCGGAGGACCGCTACCGCCGCCTCGACGACGTCCTGCGCGACCTGCCCGACCGGCCGGCCGCGCCCCCGAACGACCCGACGACAGGAGCAGGATCATGACCACCACCGGCACCCACGAGACCGAGATCGTCGTCCCGGAGGACCTCCCGATCGTCCGCATCGTGCGCGAGTTCGACGCGCCCGCGGCGAAGGTCTTCCGTGCCCACGTCGACCCCGAGCTGTTCGCGCGCTGGAACGGCCCGCGCTACCTCACACAGCGCAACGAGCACTGGGACGTGCGTACGGGCGGCGCCTACCGCTACGTCCAGGTGGACCCCGACGGCAACGAGTACGCGTTCTTCGGCAGCGTCCACGAGGTGCGACCGGACGAGCTCATCGTCCAGACGTTCACGTTCGAGGGCTTCCCCGACGGCGTCTCGCTCGACCGTCTCGTGTTCGAGGACCTGCCCGACGGCCGCAGCCGCCTCACCGCGACGTCGCTCGTCGACTCGATCGAGGGCCGCGACAGCTTCGTCGCGAGCGGCATGGAGGTCGGCGTCCGCGAGGGCTACGAGCAGCTCGACGAGCTCCTCGCCGAGTCCTGACCCGACCCGCGCGACGACGGGGCGGCACTCACCAGCGGTGCCGCCCTCGTCGTGTGCGGGTCAGGTGGTTCCCCGTGCCCGGCCCCCGCGGCCGGGCACGGGAGTCTCAGCGCGTCACGCCTCGCCGCGCGCGAGGAGGCGACCTGTGGGGCGGTCGAAGGTGATCTCCTCGCCCCGCAGGTACGTCGCGACGACGGCGCCCGAGAGCGCGCGGTCGGCGTACGGCGTGATGGGGTTCTTGTGGTGCAGGGCTGTCGGGTCGACGACGAACGCCGTGTCCGGCTCGACGATCGCGAGGTCGGCGTCGAAGCCGAGCGCGATCGAGCCCTTGCGCCGGAGCCCCGCGATGCCGGCCGGGCGCGACGACATCCACTCGACGACGCGCGCGAACGGCACGCCGCGCGTCCGGGCCTCGGTCCACACGATCGCGAGCCCGAGCTGGAGCGACGAGACGCCGCCCCACGCCGTCCCGAAGTCGCCCGTGTCGAGGTCCTTGAGGTCGAGGGTGCTCGGCGAGTGGTCGGACACGACGCAGTCGATCGTGCCGTCGACCAGCCCCTCCCAGAGCAGCTCGCGGTTGTCGATCTCCCGGATGGGCGGGCAGCACTTGAACTGCGTCGCGCCGTCGGGGATCTCCTCTGCCGCGAGCGCCAGGTAGTGCGGGCACGTCTCGACCGTGATCCGTACGCCCTCGCGCTTCGCGCTGCGGATCATCGGCAGCGCGTCGGAGCTCGACAGGTGCAGCACGTGGGCGCGCGCGCCCGTCCAGCGGGCGGCCTCGATCACCGCGGCGATCGCGACGTTCTCCGCGCCCCGCGGGCGCGACGCGAGGAACGTGTCGTAGTGGTCGCCGTGGGGCGTGGGCGCGTGCTCGATGGCGCGCGAGTCCTCGGCGTGCACGAGCATCAGCCCGTCGAAGTCGGCGAGGACGCGCAGGTCCGCCTCGAGCTCGTCGGGCTCGAGGTACCCGAACTCCTCGACCCCCGAGTGCAGCAGGAAGCACTTGAACCCGAACACGCCCGCGTCCCACAGGGGCCGCAGCTCGTCCGCGTTGCCGGGCACGGCGCCGCCCCAGAACCCGACGTCGACGAACGCCTGGTCGCGCGCGACCTTCTGCTTGGTCTCGAGCGCCGCGACGTCGACCGTCGGCGGGATCGAGTTGAGCGGCATGTCGACGATCGTCGTCACCCCGCCCGCGGCGGCGGCCCGCGTCGCGGACGCGAACCCCTCCCACTCGGTGCGCCCGGGCTCGTTGACGTGCACGTGCGTATCGACGAGGCCGGGGACCAGCACCTGGTGCGGCCCCAGCTCGACGACGCGCGCGCCGTCGAGCCCGGCGCCGAGCGGCTCGATCGCGCGGACCACTCCCCCGACGACGCCCACCTCGCGCGGGTGCTCGCCGCCGGCGACGAGCACGCGCTCGCCGCGCACGACGAGGTCGTACTCGTGCTCCTGCGGGACCGTCGTGCTCATCCCGTCCTCCTTCGCTCCGGGTCGTGACCAGGGTTCTGCCTCGCGGTACCAGCGCTCCCTCTCGCCGTACCGGCGTTCCACCTCGGCGGTGGGCGTCTCAGTCGAGGAGCGCGACGGCGGTCGGCGCGTCCTCGGCCGAGACCGCGAGGTCCTCGAACTCGTTCACGCCCGTGAGCTCGACGCCCATGGCGATGTTCGTGACGCGCTCGAGGATGACCTCGACCACGACCGGCACGCGGAACTCGGCCGCCATGGCCTGCGCCTTCGCGAACGCCTCGCCGAGCCCCTCGGGGTCGGTCACGCGGATCGCCTTGCAGCCCAGACCCTCGGCCACCTTGACGTGGTCGACGCCGTAGCCGCCGAGCTCGGGCGAGTTGACGTTCTCGAACGAGAGCTGCACGTGGTAGTCCATGTCGAACGCCCGCTGCGACTGCCGGATGAGGCCGAGGTAGGAGTTGTTCACGACCACGTGCACGTACGGCAGGTTGAACTGCGCGCCCACCGCGAGCTCCTCGATCATGAACTGGAAGTCGTAGTCGCCCGAGAGCGCGACGACCGGCTCGTCCGGCGCGGCCTTCGCGACGCCGAGCGCCGCGGGCCCGGTCCAGCCGAGCGGACCCGCCTGGCCCGCGTTGATCCAGTGGCGCGGCTTGTACACGTGGAGGAACTGCGCGCCGGCGATCTGCGAGAGCCCGATCGTCGTGACGTAGCGGGTCTCGGGCCCGAACGCCTTGTTCATCTCCTCGTACACGCGCTGCGGCTTGATGGGGATCTCGGTGAAGTGCGTCTTGCGCTGCAGCGTGCGCTTGCGCTCGGCGCACTCTGCGGCCCAGCCGGAGTAGTCGCGCGCCTGCCCCGCGTCGCGGCGCTCGCGCGCGACCTCGACGAACAGCTCGAGGGCCGCCTTCGCGTCGGACACGATGCCGTAGTCCGGTGCGAACACGCGACCGATCTGCGTCGGCTCGATGTCCACGTGGACGAACGTCCGACCCTCGCGGTACGTGTCGAGGCCCCCGGTGTGGCGGTTGGCCCAGCGGTTGCCGATGCCGAGCACGAAGTCCGAGGCGAGCAGGTTCGCGTTGCCGTAGCGGTGCGACGTCTGGAGGCCGGCCATGCCGGCCATGAGCGCGTGGTCGTCCGGGATGGCGCCCCAGCCCATGAGGGTCGGGATCACCGGGACGCCCAGGGTCTCGGCGAGCTCGACGAGCAGGTCCTCGCCGCCCGCGTTGACGATGCCGCCGCCCGCGATCAGCAGGGGTCGCTCGGCCGCCAGGAGCAGGTCGATCGCCTTCTCGGCCTGCGCGCGCGTCGCCGTCGGGCGGTGCACGGGCAGCGGCTGGTACGTCGCCGGGTCGAACTCGATCTCCGTGAGCTGCACGTCGATCGGCAGGTCGATGAGCACCGGCCCCGGGCGGCCCGAGCGCATGAGGTGGAACGCCTGCTGGAACACCTGCGGCACCTGGCCCGCCTCGAGGACGGTCTTGGCCATCTTCGTCACCGGCGCGGCGATGCTCGCGATGTCGACGGCCTGGAAGTCCTCCTTGTCGAGCTTGGCGACCGGCGCCTGGCCCGTGATGCAGAGCATCGGGATCGAGTCGGCCCACGCGGCGTAGAGGCCGGTGATCATGTCGGTGCCCGCGGGGCCCGACGTGCCGATGCAGATGCCGATGTTCCCCGGCTTCGCGCGGGAGTAGCCGTCGGCCATGTGCGACGCGCCCTCGACGTGACGGGCGAGAACGTGGTCGATGCCGCCGTGCGCGCGCATGGCGGAGTAGAAGGGGTTGATGGCGGCGCCGGGCAGGCCGAAGGCCTGGGTCGCGCCCTCGATCTCGAGGATCGCCACTGCGGCGTCCACCGCACGCATACGAGGCATGGTTTCTCTCCTTGCTGGAGGTGACGTCGTCGTCAGGGGGAAGGTCAGGAGCCGTCGCGGCCGGACAGGCGCTCGACGCCGCGGAACAGGCCGGAGTGGTCGAGGCCGCCGTCGCCGTTGGCGCGCGCGGAGGCCATGAGCTGGGCGACGAGGCCGCCGAGCGGCGCGACGACGCCCGCCTCGCGGGCCGCGGCGGTCACGATGCCGAGGTCCTTGTGGTGGAGCTCGATCCGGAAGCCGGGGCCGAAGTCGCGGTCGAGCATCTTGCGCGCCTTCTGGTTCAGGACGGCCGAGCCGGCGAGCCCGCCGCCGAGCACCTCGATCGCGGCCTCGGTGTCGACGCCGTAGGCCTCGAGGAAGACGACCGCCTCGGCGAGCGCCTGGATGTTCGCGGCGACGATGAGCTGGTTCGCGGCCTTGACGGTCTGGCCGGAGCCGTTCGGGCCCACGTGCACGACCGTCTTGCCGACGACGTCGAGGAACGGCTTGGCCGCCTCGAAGTCCTCCGGCGTGCCGCCCACCATGATCGACAGCGCGGCGTTGATCGCACCCGGCTCACCGCCCGAGACGGGGGCGTCGACAATGCGCAGCCCCGCGTCCTTCGCCTGCTGGGCGAGCGCGACCGTGACGTCCGGGCGGATCGAGGAGAAGTCGACGACGAGCGCGCCGGGCTTCGCGTTCGCGAGGACGCCGTCGTCGCCGGTGAGCACCGCCTCCACGTCGGGCGAGTCCGGGACCATGATCGCGACGACGTCCGCGCCCGAGACCGCGTCGGCGACCGACCCGGCCGCGCGACCGCCCGCCTCGACGAGCGGCGCGGTCTTCTCGGGGCTGCGGTTGTAGCCCGCGACGTCGTGGCCGGCGTTCTGCAGGTGGACGGCCATGGGGCTGCCCATGATGCCGAGTCCGATGAAGGCGATGGAGGCCATGGTGTGCTCCTCTGGGTGGTTCAGGTCGGGGGTCGGGCGGCTGACGGACGGCCGGAGTCGCGTCAGCGCTCGGCGGCGGGGAGCCACGCGAACGGGTCGGCGGTCGCGGTCTTGTACTCGAGGCCGATCCAGCCGTCGTAGCCGCCGGCGCGCAGGTCCTTGGTCCAGCGCTCGATCGGCAGGTCGCCCGTGCCGGGCTCGCCGCGACCGGGCGCGTCCGCGATCTGCACGTGCGCGATGCGGCCGCGGTACGTCGACAGGGCCGCGTCGACGTCGTCGCCGTTCACGGCCAGGTGGTAGACGTCGAACAGGAGACCGAGGTTCGTCTCGCCGTGGTCGGCGGCGACCCGGTCGATGACGCGCACGGCGTCGGCCGCCGTCGTCAGCGGGAACGCCGGCGCGCCGCTCACGGGCTCGACGAGCACCGTGCCGCCGATGCGCCCGACGGCCCGCGCCGCGAGCGCGAGGTTCTCGGCGCCGAGCGCGTCCTGCTCCTCGGGCGTCTCGCCCTCCTGGCGGTTGCCGTAGAGGGCGTTGAACGCGCGGCAGCCGGTGCGCTCGCCGATCGCGGTGACGACGTCGAGGTTCGCGCGCAGGTCGGACGACCGCGCGGGCCACGACACGAGGCCCCGGTCGCCGCCGGGCATGTTGCCGGCGTCGAAGTTCAGGCCCGTGAGCTGCACGCCCGCCGCCTCGATCGCGCCGACGAACGCGTCGACCTCGTCGCGGGCGGGCGTGGGCGACGCGAACGGCCACCAGAACTCGACGCCCCGGAACCCCGCCGCCGCGGCGGCGGCCGGCCGCTCGAGCAGCGGCAGGTCCGTGAGCAGGATCGAGCAGTTGACGGTGTACGTCGGTGCGGGGCTCATCGTCGTCTCCCTGGGTCCGTCCGCGTCTCGCTGCGTTGCGATTCCGTTCTGCGGAACTTTTCTTCTGCTGTATGGAAGTGTAGCCACGCTCGCCGCGGAGCGTCAACCGTCTCTCCAGCCGCGGCGTGAGGAAGCATCCAAGGTTCCCGGCGCCCCTTCCCACGTCCGACACCCCGGGAGCCGTCAGCGAGGGCCGTCCTGAGGTGTGCAAGGTTGGCGCCCCTCCCGCACTCGGGGTGCCGACAGCGCCGATCGATCGATGAGGGATGTGACGATGGCCTCTGGCCCCCGCGATGCTCGGGTCCGCTTTCTCACGACGCGCGAGGGCGGTCGCGAGACGACTCCCGTCTCGGGAGTGCGCTCTCAGATCGAGCTCGGCGCCTTTCAGACGTCGTTCATCGTCGAGGGCGCCGACGGGCAGACCGAGCTGCCGCTCGGCCAGAGCGTCAACGTCCAGATCACGGTGCTCTTCGAGGAGCGGGCGGGCGCGGCCTTCATGGAGGTGCGGAACGTGAGGCTCTACGAAGGCGCGAAGCTCGTCGCTACCGGGACGTTTCTCGACATGCAGAATCGACGCGCAGCCGGGCCCTCGGCGACGCGATGACAGCGACCGGCCCGGACCGGACCTGGCTCACAGTCCCGTGGTGCTCACTCCGTACTCCGCTTGTTCCGGTGTGAACCCCTCGTAAAGGAGCTGGTCGATGAGGCCGGCTCGCGAGAACGCCGTGTAGTCCAGATAGCTCGCCGCGCTCTCGGCCGCCTCCGCGTTCCAGTCAACGCCGCCTTCGGCCTCGAGTCGAGCGATGGCGAACTCGGCGTCGGCCGTGCTGTACCCCTCGAACTCGAGTTGCCCGATCAGGCCCGAACGCGAGAACCCGGTGTACTCGAGGTAGCTCACGGCCGACCGGTACGCGTTCTGCTGCGCGACCGACCCGACCCTCGCTGCTTCCGCTGCAGCCGCCTCGGCAGCAGCTGCCTCTTCGGCGAGTCGCTGCTCCTCCGCCAGCCGCTCCTCCTCGGCCTCCGCTGCCGCAGCAGCCTCTTCCTCGGCAAGGCGGTCAGCCTCTGCCTGCTCCTCCGCAGCGATCTCCTCGGCCGACTTCTCGTCCGAATCGGCGGCTCTCGTCGTCGTGGCAGCGACGGGCTCCTGGCCGGCGTCGTCGTTCCCGCCGACCAACGCCGCGATAGCGACGACGAGCAGCACCAGGACGCCTGCTCCCGTCAGCAGCTTGTGGCGAGCGATCCAGGACTTCGACTTCTCCGCGCCGGCGCTCTCCTCACCCACGTCGGCCGCCGGAAGAGCCCCCCGGCTGTCGAGAGAACCGGACTCGGAGTCGTCGACCCAGAATCGCCACCCTGGCGGCGCTGGTCCCCATGAGGGGTCAGGCGACCAGCCTGGCGGCGGTGACCACCCTGCGGGCGGCGGCGGCCAGTTGGGCGGGGAGTTGTAGCGCGGTGCCATGAACACTCCGTTGGTTCACGTGATCCGTTGCCGTGCACCCACTGTGGCACCGTTGACGAGCCGAGAACCGTTCCGGGCCGGATGATCTTCGCGCCGCGCCGGGTGAAATGTGCGAAGCAAGGGCCCGGTTCCGCGTGCGGAACCGGGCCCTCGTCGTGCCCTCGTCAGGTGTCGCGTCAGCGGCGACGGTCGAGCTTGACCTGCCGGTTCACGTCCTTGTAGAGCAGGTAGCGGAACGGCTTGGGGCCGCCCGCGTAGCAGGCCTGCGGGCAGAACGCCCGGAGCCACATGAAGTCGCCCTCCTGCACCTCGACCCAGTCGCCGTTGAGACGGTAGACGGCCTTGCCCTCGAGCACGTACAGGCCGTGCTCCATGATGTGCGTCTCCGCGAACGGGATGGACCCGCCCGGCTGGAACGTCACGATGTTCACGTGCATGTCGTGCGCGAGGTCGTCGGGGTCGACGAACCGCGTCGTCACCCACACGCCGTCCGTGTCCGGCATCGCGCGCGGCTCGACGTCCTGCTCGCGCGTGACGAACGACGTCGCGGTGTGGCCCGGGATCGGCTCGTACACCTTGCGGATCCACTGGAACGCGGCCTTGGCGTCCGAGCGGTTGTGCAGCGCCCACCGCTCCCCCGCCGCGAGGTACGCGTACCCGCCGGGCTCCAGCACGTGCTCGACCCCGGCGAGCGTGAGCACGAGCGTGCCCTCCGTGACGAAGACGACGGACTGCACGGTCTCCTCGTCCTCGCCCTGCTCCGACCCGCCGCCGGGCGAGACCTCCATGACGTACTGCGCGAACGTCGTCGCGAACCCCTCGATCGGCCGGGCGAGCACCCACAACCGGGTCTTCTCCCAGCCCGGCAGGTTGCTCGTGACGATGTCGCGCAGCACGCCGCGCGGGATCACCGTGTACGCCTCGGTGACGATCGCGCGGTCGGTGAGCAGCTCGGTCTGGCCGGGCAGGCCACCCTGCGGGGTGTAGTAGGGGGTGGTCTGGGTCATCGGTTCACTCCTCGGGATGGTGGCCCGGCCGACGTCGGTCGCGGCGGGCTGGACGGGGGCGGGGTAGGTGAGGGCGCGGAGGGCGTGGGTCGTCAGCCCGCGACGGGCTGCGGGGCGTGGCCCGAGACGCGGACGGCGTCGAGCCCGGAGCGGTCGAGGCCGGTCGCGGCGCGGACCTCGGCCTCGGTGAGCGCGCCGCAGTCGACGCCGCGCCCGAGGAACCAGGCCATCGCCTTGGCCGTGGCGGGCTCGTCGAGCACGCCGCCGGCGTCGGGCACGAACCCGACGTACGCGGCGAGGCGCGCGAGCGCCGACGCCGCGCCCTCGCGATAGAACGCGTAGGTGGCGGCGAACCGGCTCGGGAGCTGCGCCGGGTGCAGGTCCCAGCCCTGGTAATAGCCGCGTTCGAGCGACCGGCGCACGAGCCGCCCGTGGAGGCGCCACGCGGCGTCGACGGCCTGAGGGTCACCGACCGGCAGCACGTTCGTCGAGCCGTCGGAGAGCCGCACGCCCGTGCCCGCGACCGCGAGCTGCATGACGGACTTCGCGTGGTCGGCCGCCGGGTGCTCCATCGACTGGTAGGCCGCGGCGATGCCGAGCGACGCCGAGTAATCGTACGTGCCGTAGTGCAGCGCGGTGACACGTCCGGGCGCGGCGTGCACGAGCCGCGCCACGGTGGCCGTGCCGTCCGCCGCGAGCAGCGCCTGCGGCGTCTCGACCTGCACCTCGAACCGCAGGCTGCCCGGTCCGAGGCCGTTCGCCTGCTCGACGCGCTCGCACGCGACCGCCATCGCCTCGACCTGCTGCGGCGCGGTGACCTTGGCGAGCGTGACGACGAACCCGTCGGGCAGCCCTGCGTGCCCGTGCGCGGCGCGGGCCGCGACGAGCTCGGCCACGAACAGCGCGAGCGTGCGCACCCCGCGCCGGCGCGTGGCGGCCTCGAGGCACTTGATCCGGATGCCGGAGAACGGCGTCGCCGTGCCCTGCGCCTCGGCCCGCGCGAGCTCGCGCGCCGCCGCCGTGACGGCGGCGTCCTCGGCCGCGTCGCCGCGGTCGCCGAACCCGTCCTCGAAGTCGATCCGCAGGTCCTCGATCGCCTCGACGGCGAGCTTGGTGCGCACGCGCTCGGCCACGGCGTCGGCGAGACCGTCCCCGGACCCCGCGCCGATCCCCAGCAGGTCGACGAGCCGACGTACGCCGTCGGCGCCGCCGCCCGCCGCGTCGACCGCCTCGCGCGCCCGGGCCGCCCACTCGGGCACGAGGCCCGCGGTGTACCGGTCACCCGGCACGTAGACGGTGTGCACGGGCTGGCGCGAGCCGTCGTCGCCCGGGTACCGCGCGTCGAGCTCCGCGTCCCACGGGGCGAGCAGGCCGTCGAGCGTCGCGTGCAGCGCGTCGATCCCCTGCTCGCTGAAGGCGCTCCTGGACTCCTCGCCCGCTCCCTCCGGGAACCCCGCCGGCATCAGGAGGCGTCCTGCTCGTGCGCGACGACGTCCTCGTACGCGGGCAGCGTGAGGAAGTCGACGTAGTGCTCGTTGAGCGCGATGTCCTCGACGAGCGCCGCCGCCCGGTCGTACGGCCCGGCGTCGTAGGCCTCGTGCCCGACGTCGTCGCGCAGCCGGGCGGTCTCCTCGCGCAGGAGCGTGCGGACCAGGTCCGCGGTGACCGTCGTGCCCGCGCTCTCGCCCGCGGTGAACGACGCGCCCGAGCGCACCCACTGCCACACCTGCGAGCGCGAGATCTCCGCGGTCGCGGCGTCCTCCATGAGGTTGTGGATCGCGACCGCGCCGTTGCCCGCGAGCCACGCCGCGACGTACGCGACGGACACGTAGAGGTTGTTGCGCAGCCCGGCCTCGGTGACGTCGCCCTGCGCCGACGACACGTCGAGGAGCCGGTCGGCCGTGACGTGGACCTCGGGGCGCTGCTTGTCGAGCTGGTTGGGCCGCTCGCCGAGCACGCCGTCGAACACCTCGCGGCACACGGGCACGAGGTCCGGGTGCGCGACCCACGAGCCGTCGAACCCGTCCCCCGCCTCGCGCTGCTTGTCCGCGCGCACCTTGTCGAACGCCTGGGCCGTGACCTCGGGCTCGCGGCGGTTCGGGATGACGGCGGCCATGCCGCCCATCGCGAAGGCGCCGCGCTTGTGGCACGTCTGGACGAGCAGCTCGGTGTACGCGCGCATGAACGGTGCGGTCATCGTGATCGCGCCGCGGTCCGGGAGCGTGAACAACGGGCCCGAGTCGCGGAAGTACTTGATGACGGAGAACAGGTAGTCCCAGCGGCCCGCGTTGAGGCCCGACGCGTGGTCGCGCAGCTCGTAGAGGATCTCGTCCATCTCGAACGCGGCCGGGATCGTCTCGATGAGGACCGTCGCGCGGATCGTCCCGTGCGGGATCCCGAGGGACTCCTCGGCGTGCGAAAAGACGTCGTCCCACAGGCGTGCCTCGAGGTGCGACTCCATCTTGGGCAGGTAGTAGTACGGTCCCGACCCGCGGGCCAGGAGCTCCGCGGCGTTGTGGAAGAAGTGCAGCCCGAAGTCGACGAGCGCACCCACCGCGGGCGTCCCGTCCACGGTGAGGTGCACCTCGTCGAAGTGCCACCCACGCGGTCGCACGACCATGACGGCGAGCGGGTCGCCGTCGGCCTCCGGGCGCAGCGCGTACTGCTTGCCCTCGGGCGACGTGAACGCGAGCGTGCGGCGCGTCGCGTCGTGCAGGGCGACCTGACCCCCGACGACGTTGCTCCAGTGCGGCGTCGACGCGTCCTCGAGGTCCGCGAGCCAGACCTTCGCGCCCGAGTTGAGAGCGTTGATCGCCATCTTGGGCGTCGGCGGCCCCGTGATCTCGACGCGGCGGTCCTGGAGGTCGACGGGCGCGCCCGCGACCGTCCAGTCCCCCGCGCGCACGTCGGCGGTCTCGGGCAGGAAGTCGAGGCGCCCCGTGCGGGCGACCTCCTCGCGTCGCGCGGCGCGCGCGGCGAGCAGCTCGTCGCGGCGGGCGCCGAAGCGCCGCTGCAGGTCGGCGACGAAGTCGAGCGCGTCGGGCGTGAGGATCTCGTCGGACCGCTCGACGGCGGGTCCGTGGACGGCGACGGCCGTGGTGGTGGTCATGGTGTGTCCTTTCTGCGGGGCGGCCGGGCTGACGACGGTGCGTCAGGACCGGGGCGCCGACCCGACGTGGTGACCCGACGTGGTGCTCTCCTGAGCCTGCTCCGCACGGGCGCGCTCCGCGACCTCGGCGACGGCGCGCGCGACGGCCTTGGAGACCGCGGGCTCGAACACGCTCGGCACGATGTAGCTCGCGCTGAGCTCCTCGGGCGCGACGGCGTCCGCGATCGCGACGGCCGCGGCGCGCAGCATCTCGTCCGAGATCTCGCTCGCGCCGACGTCGAGCAGGCCGCGGAACAGGCCCGGGAACGCGAGCACGTTGTTGATCTGGTTCGGGTAGTCGCTGCGTCCCGTCGCGACGACGGTCGCGTGCTGCGCGGCGGCGATGGGGTCGACCTCGGGCGTCGGGTTCGCGAGCGCGAAGACGATCGCGTCGTCGGCCATCGTCGCGACGTCGTCCCCCGTGAGGATGTTGGGGCCGGAGACGCCGATGAACACGTCGGCTCCCGCGAGGCCCTCGCGCAGCGTGCCCGTGAAGCCCTCGGCGTTGGTCGTCTCGGCGAGGCGACGGCGGTGCTCGTCGGTGAGGTTCGCACCCGGGTGGATCGCGCCGTGCCGGTCGAACGCGACGATGCGGCGCGCGCCCTGACCCTGGAGCAGCGAGATGATCGCGTTGCCCGCGGCGCCGACGCCCGAGACGACGATGCGCACGTCCTCGATCCGCTTGCCCACGACGCGCAGCGCGTTCGTCAGCGCGGCGAGCACGACGATCGCGGTGCCGTGCTGGTCGTCGTGGAACACGGGGATGTCGAGCTCCTCGCGCAGGCGGCGCTCGATCTCGAAGCAGCGCGGCGCGGAGATGTCCTCGAGGTTGATCCCGCCGTACACGGGCGCGATCGCCTTGACGGTGCGGATGATCTCCTCGGTGTCGGTCGTGTCCAGGCAGACCGGCCAGGCGTCGACGCCCGCGAACTGCTTGAAGAGCGCCGCCTTGCCCTCCATGACGGGGAGCGCGGCGGCGGGGCCGATGTCGCCCAGGCCGAGGACGGCGGTGCCGTCCGTCACGACCGCGACGGTGTTGCGCTTGACCGTCAGGCGGCGCGCGTCCTCGGGGCGCTCGGCGATGGCGAGGCACACGCGCGCCACGCCGGGCGTGTAGGCGCGGGCGAGGTCGGCGCGGTGGCGCAGCGGGACCTTGGGGTTGACCTCGAGCTTGCCGCCGAGGTGCATGAGGAACGTCGCGTCGCTCACGTGGCGCACGGTGATGCCGTCGAGCGCCCCGAGCGCGTCGCGGATCTGCTCGACGTGCGCGGCGTCCACGGTGTCCGCCGTGACGTCGACGACGAGGCGGTCCGCGCCCGACTCCGAGACGTCGACGCCCGTGATCGCGGCGCCCGTCGCGCTCACGGCGGCGACGAGGTCGCTCGCGGTGCGGTGCCCGCTCGGGGCCTCGACGCGCAGCGTGATGGAGTAGCTCGGGCTGGTCGCCGCGGCCTTCGCCGTCGTGGCCTGCGTCTCCGGGGCCTTCGTCTCGGACGTCATGTTCGTTCCTTCTTCTCGTATGCTGATGCGTGTCTTCCGTGATGCGGAAGGGAGCGCGGGACGGTCCCGCACTGCTCAGGCGAGGTGCGCCCGCCGTCGGGCGGCACCTGGTGGACAGGAGATGGTGAGATGGCCGAGACCTCGGCGGCGACGGAGCCGACGGAGACCGCCCCGGGCGTGCGCCCGGCGAAGGCGTCCGGGGGCGTGCAGTCGGTCGACCGGGCGATCGAGCTGCTCGAGCTGCTCGCCGACTTCGGCGGCGAGTCCGGGCTCAGCGAGCTCGCGCAGCATGCCGGCCTCCCCCTGCCGACGATCCACCGGCTGCTGCGCACGCTGCTCGCGCAGGGCTACGTGCGCCAGACGCCGTCGCGCCGGTACACGCTCGGCCCGCGCCTCATCCGGCTCGGCGAGTCGGCCGGGCGCCAGCTCGGCGCCGGCGCCCGTCCCTACCTCGAGCGGCTCGCCCACGACCTCGGCGAGTCGGCGAACCTCGCGATGATCGACCGCGACATGGCGGTCTACGTCGCCCAGGCGTCGTCGAGCCACTCGATGCGGATGTTCACCGAGGTCGGCCGGCGCGTCTACACGCACTGCACGGGCGTCGGCAAGGCGGTGCTCGCCCAGCTCCCCGACCAGACGGTGCGGGAGATCATGGGCCGCGTGGGCATGCCGCCCGCGACGGACCAGTCGATCACCGACGTCGACTCGCTCCTCGCCGAGCTCGCCGCGACGCGCGACCGCGGCTACGCGATCGACGACGGCGAGCAGGAGCTCGGTGTGCGCTGCTTCGCCGTCGCGGTGCCCGACGCCCCGACCCCCACCGCCCTGTCCGTCTCGGGCCCCGCGGCCCGCGTGACGTACGAGTTCGGGGAGCGAGCCGTGCCGGTGCTGCACCGCGTCGCGAACGAGCTCACGCGCGAGCTCATCACCGCGGCGCCCTGAGGCGGCGCGGGGGTGCGACGGGGCGGGCGCGCCCTGCCGGACCGCGGGTGCTCCGCGGTCGGGCAGGGCGCGTCCGTCCGTCACGGTCGGCTCAGCAGAACCCGGTGACGGTCGCCCAGGCGCGCGGCTCGGCCGGCTCGCCCTCGCGCTGCACCGTCGCCTCGATGAGCCCGTACGGGCGGTCGGCCGCGTAGAAGACCTCGTTGGGGTTGTCGAGGCCGAACGGCGCCAGGTCCACGAGGAAGTGGTGCTTGTTCGGCATCGAGAACTTGATCTCGGCGATCTCCGGGACGGCCTCCAGGACCGCCTTGCCCATCGCGAACAGCGTCTGCTGCAGCGCGAGCGAGTGGGTCGTCGCGAACGCCTCGAGCTGGATCGCGCGGACCTTCGCGTACACGGCGTCGAAGTCGACGTCCGTCGTCGTGTAGCGCCAGCGCGACGTGACCGACGTCGCGAGGATGCGGTCGTTCGTCTCCACGAGGGTCGTGTAGCGGTCGCGCGGGAACCCGTGGAACTCCGAGCCCGTCGACTTGAGCACGACGAGGTCCGTGAGGCCCGAGACGACGAAGACCTCGTCGCCGTCGCGCTGGACGACGGTCGTGCGCGTCTCCTGGTTGTTCCGCACGAACGCGTGGTCGTGCTCGCCGTCCGCGGTCTCGATGCGGTTCCAGGAGTACTGCTCGATCTCCCAGCGGCCGCCCTCGATCCACTCGAAGTCCTCGACGAAGTGCCGGCCGAGGCGGATCGCGAAGTCCTCGATCGCGCCGACGCCGTCGCGGGCGAACGCGTAGATCGTGTTCTTCTGCGTGTCGGTGGCGACGCACTTGGAGTTGTCGCCCTCCAGGTGCGTGGCCTCCTGCCCGCCCCGCAGCTGCGAGGAGACGTTGAGGTCCGTGATCTCGTGGCGAGGCGTGGCGCGGTCGACGCGCACGAGGCGCACCTCCGCCTTGCCCCACTGGTTGTCGCCCAGGACGATGGCCCCGCTGCTCTGCGTGGCCGCCGGCTGCGCGGCGGTCGTGGTGGTGGTGCTCATGTCAGCTCCCTCGATAGGTCGAGTAGGCGAACGGGCTGAGCAGGACGGGGACGTGGTAGTGCTGCTCAGCGCTCGCCACCCGGAAGACGATGACGACCTCCGGGTAGAAGGACACGGTGTCTCGCCGGTCGAAGTACTCGCCCGTGTCGAACACGAGCCGGTACGTACCGGGGACGAGGGTCTCGGGCCCGAGCTGGGGCACGCGACCGTCGTCGTTCGTGCGGGAGGACGCCACCAGGGACCAGCCCTGCCCCGTCGTCCTGTCCGCGATCTCCGGAGCCGCCTCCAGGCGGACGGCGATCCCCTCGGCGGGCCTACCGCTGGCCGCGTCGAGTACGTGCGTGGTGATGTGGCTGGCGTGGGTGCTCATGGTGTCAGCATTCCCTTCAGCCGCAGCGCGGCGATCTCGCGCAGGTTGCGGGCGGCGTTCGCCCGCTCGGTCTCGGCGTCGTTGCCGAGCCGCTCGGTGAGCTGCTCGAGGATCTCCTCGGCGCTGCGTCCGGCGGCCCGGATGAGGAACACGTGCCCGAACCGCTCCTCGTACGCGCGGTTGCCGTCGGCGAGCCGGCGCGTCACGTCGTCGTCGGAGGTGTCGACGCCGGACTGCTCGGACCGCGACATGCTCGCGTCCGCGGCGTCCCCCTGCGCACGCTCCCCGATCCGGGGGTGGCGGGAGAGCGCCGCGTCGACCTCGTCGTCCGTCCACGGGTCGGCCGCCGCGAGGGCGGCCTCGGCCGCGTCCTCGACGGTCGCGTAGGGGCGCCCGTCGGCGACGGCGTCGGCCCAGCGCGTCACGTGCGCGCACGCGAGGAGCGCGTCGCGCGCCGCCGACGGCGACAACCGGTTGAACTCGTCCAGCGTCATCGCTGCGTGTCCCTCTCGACGTCCGGCCGGTCGGCGGTGCCCGACCTGACCTGGCCTACGATGTCATTCCACATCTCGGAAGTTTGTTTCCGTCTTATGAATGTACGTCGGACGGCTCCGTCATGTCAACCACGGTCCCCCGCCGCCGGGGTCACCGCACGTCGCTCCGAGGCGGCAGGTGCGACCTCCGCTCACGCGACACGGACTCTCCGCCGAGGGACGACACGGACGGGCTCGCGGAGTCGGCCGGGGCGAGACAGACCGGGTCGCGGCCTCCCCCGGAGACGACGGAGGGCCCGGCAGCAGCTGCTGCCGGGCCCTCCGGCCGGTCGGACGCGTGGTCTCCCGCCGCTCAGGACGTACCGAGTCCCGCCCGGAACTCGTCCTCGAGGATGCTCATGACGGTGGCGTCGGCCCAGCCGTCGCCGTCGCGGTAGACGTCGCGCAGCCGGCCCTCCTCGCGGAAGCCCAGCGACTCGTAGAGCATCTGCGCGCGCGGGTTGATGCTCAGCACGTCCAGGCTCACGCGGTGCAGGCGCGGACCTTCGTGCCGGTTCCCGTCGACGTCGGTCGCGCCCTCGAACGCGAACCGCAGCACCTCGAAGATCGCCTCCCGGCCGTAGCCACGGCCCCGGTAGTTTGGGAGCAGCGCGAGGCGCAGGTTCGCCGAGCGGGCGTCCTCGTCGAGGTCGTTGAGCACGATCTCGCCGATCATCTCGTCGCTCACGGGCTGACCGTCGCGCACGGCGCCCGCCGTGATGGCCCAGTCGTACCGGCCCTCACGGTCGCTGATCGTCGCCGACCACGTGTCGATCTGGTCGCGGGTGAACGTCGCCGTCGTCCCCGTGAGCCGGTTCGACTCCGGGTCCTGCAACGACTCCCACATGCGGTCGGCGTCCCGCGCCTCGATCGGGCGCAGTCGCACCATCTCCCCGAGCAGGACCGGTCCGCGCGTCACGGCGTCAGCCGATCCGCTCGAGGATGAGCTCGCGCACACGACCGGCGTCCGCCTGGCCGCGGGTCGCCTTCATGACCGCACCGATGATCGCGCCGACGGGCCCGAGGTTGCCGCCCCGCACCTTCTCGACGACGTCCGGCTGCGCGGCCAGCGCCTCGTCGATCGCGGCCAGGAGCGCGCCGTCGTCCGACACGACCTCCAGGCCGCGCGCCGTGACGACGTCCTCCGGGTCCCCCTCGCCGGCGAGGACGCCGTCGAGGACCTGGCGCGCGAGCTTGTCGTTGATCCTGCCCGCGTCGACGAGCCCCTGCAGCGCCGCGACCTGCGCAGGCGTCACGGGAAGCTGCTCGAGCGCGACCTCGTCCTGCTTCGCGCGACGGGCGAGCTCGCCCATCCACCACTTGCGCGCACCGGCCGGGCTCGTCCCGGCCGCGACCGTCGCCTCGATGAGGTCGGTCGCACCCGCGTTGACGACGTCCCGCATCTCCGCGTCCGCGTAGCCCCACTCGCCCTGCAGCCGACGGCGGCGCGCGACCGGAAGCTCCGGCAGCGCGGCGCGGATCTCCTCGACCCACTCGCGCGGCGGCGCGACGGGGACCAGGTCGGGCTCCGGGAAGTACCGGTAGTCCTCGGCGTCGGACTTGACGCGCCCCGACGTCGTGATGCCGGTGTCCTCGTGCCAGTGCCGCGTCTCCTGGATCACGGTGCCACCCGCGTCGAGGACGGCGGCCTGGCGCGAGATCTCGTACCGGACCGCGCGCTCCACGGAGCGGAAGGAGTTGACGTTCTTCGTCTCCGTCCGGGTGCCGAGCGGCGACTCGGGCGTCGGGCGCAGCGACAGGTTCACGTCGGCGCGGACGTTGCCGCGCTCCATGCGCGCCTCGGACACGTCGAGGGCCCGGAAGATGTCGCGCAGCGTCTGCACGTACGCGCGCGCGACCTCGGGGGCGCGGTCGCCCGCACCCGTGATCGGCCGCGTGACGATCTCCACGAGCGGGATGCCGGCACGGTTGTAGTCGACGAGCGAGTACTCGGCACCGTGGATGCGACCGGTCGCGCCACCCACGTGGGTGTTCTTGCCGGCGTCCTCCTCCATGTGCGCGCGCTCGATCTCGACGCGGAACACGGTCCCGTCCTCGAGCTCGACGTCGATCCACCCGTCGTACGCGATGGGCTCGTCGTACTGCGACGTCTGGAAGTTCTTCGGGACGTCCGGGTAGAAGTAGTTCTTGCGCGCGAACCGGCAGGTCTCGGCGATCTGGCAGTTCAGCGCGAGGCCGATGCGGATCGCATACTCGACGGCCTTGCCGTTGACGACCGGCAGCGCGCCCGGCAGCCCGAGCGAGACCGGGGTGACCTGGGTGTTCGGCTCGGCGCCGAAGCTCACCTCGGCGGGGCAGAACATCTTGGTCAGCGTGCCGAGCTCGACGTGCACCTCGATCCCGATGACGGGGTCGTAGCGGCGCGTGGCGTCGGCGTAGTCGACGAGGTCGACGGTCGTGGCGGTCATCCGACCTGGCCTTCCTTCTCGATGGTGGCCGTGGGCAGCGCCGGAGCACGGTCGAGCAGCGGCCCGCCCCACGCGGTGAGGAGCGCGGACTCGAGCGCGGCACCCACCCGGTACATGCGGTCGTCCGCCTTGGCCGGCGCGAGGATCTGGAACCCGACGGGCAGGCCGTCGTCCGACAGGCCCGACGGCACCGACATCCCCGGGACCCCCGCGAGGTTCGCGGGGATGGTCGCGACGTCGTTGAGGTACATCGCGAGCGGGTCGTCGAGCTTCTCGCCGAACCGGAACGCCGTGGTCGGCGCCGTCGGCGAGACGAGCACGTCCGCCTGCTCGAAGGCCGCGGCGAAGTCGCGCTGGATGAGCGTGCGGACCTTCTGCGCGCTGCCGTAGTAGGCGTCGTAGTAGCCCGCCGACAGGGCGTACGTGCCGAGGATGATGCGGCGCTTCACCTCGTCGCCGAACCCGGCGCCGCGCGTCGCGGCCATGACGCGCTCTGCGGTCACGGGGCCCTCCTCGGGCTCCACGCGCAGGCCGAAGCGCATCCCGTCGAACTTCGCGAGGTTGCTCGACGCCTCCGACGGCATGATCAGGTAGTACGCGCCGAGCGCGTACTCGAAGTGCGGGCAGGAGACCTCGACGATCTCCGCGCCCAGGCCGCGCAGGAGGTCGAGCGACTGCGCGAACCGCGCGCTCACGCCCTCCTGGTAGCCCTCGCCGTTGAGCTCCTTGACGACGCCGACGCGCACTCCCGAGAGGTCGCCCGTCGCACCCTGGACCGCGGCGTCGACGAGCGCCGGCCCACGACCGGGGATCGACGTCGAGTCCCGCGGGTCGTAGCCGCCGATGAGCTCGTGGAGCAGCGCGGAGTCGAGCACGGTGCGCGTGACGGGGCCCGCCTGGTCAAGCGACGACGCCATCGCGATGAGGCCGTAGCGCGAGACGCCGCCGTACGTAGGCTTCACGCCGACGGTGCCGGTGACGGCACCCGGCTGGCGGATCGAGCCACCCGTGTCCGTGCCGATCGCGAGCGGCGCCTCGAACGCGGCGACCGCCGCCGCGGAGCCGCCACCCGAACCACCGGGGATCCGGTCGAGGTCCCACGGGTTGCGCGTGTTGCCGAAGGCCGAGTGCTCGGTCGACGAGCCCATCGCGAACTCGTCCATGTTCGTCTTGCCGAGGATCGGCAGCCCGGCGGCACGGATCTTCTCGACGAGCGTCGCGTCGTACGGCGGCACCCACCCCTCGAGGATCTTCGAGCCGGCCGTCGTGGGCATGCCCTTCGTGACGACGACGTCCTTCACGGCGATCGGCACGCCCGCCAGCGGGTGCAGCTCCTCACCGGCCACGCGCCGCTCGTCGACGGAGCGCGCCGTCGCGAGCGCCTCCTCCGCGTTCACGTGCAGGAACGCGTTCACCGCACCGTCGACCGCGGCGATCCGGTCCAGGTGCGCCTGCGTCGCCTCGACGCTCGAGAAGTCGCGGGCGGTCAGCCCCTCCGCCAGCTCGGCGGCGGACAGCCTGGTCAGGTCCTCGCTCATCTCACTCCTCCCCGAGGATCTGCGGGACGGCGAAGCGCCCGTCCTCGGCCGACGGCGCCGCGGCGAGGACGTCCTCGACCGGCAGCGGCGGCTCGGGGACGTCGTCCCGGAAGACGTTGGTCATCGGGAGCGGGTGGCTCGTCGCGGGGACGTCGGGCGTCGCGACCTCGCTGACCTTGGCGATGGCGTCGACGATCACGTCGAGCTCGCCGGAGAGCCGGTCCAGCTCCTCGGGTCGCAGATCGATGCGGGCCAGCGCGGCGACGCGCGCGACCTCGTCACGGGAGATGGTGGACATGGTCGCCATTCTAGTGGGGACCGACGCCGTGCCCACCGCGGCGCGGACCCTCCGAGCGCGCGCATGGGACTGAGACCGTGCTCCCGAAGAGTGAGCCTCAGCCGCGCGAGATAGAACCGTGGTCGCACGAGATAGAACCGTGGTCGCGCGAGGTAGAACCGTGGTTGGGCGAGGTAGAACCGTGGTTGGGCGAGGTGGGCGCGGTCGGGCTTCAAGCCCGCGGGGTCGGGTCCGCGGCGCGGGTGGCCTCGGTGCTCGGGGCTGCGGCGCCGTCACCCCCGCAGCTCGGCCGTGGGTCTGAGGAGCGCCGCTCTGACGCCCCTTCGCATCCGAGCCCACCCCCACCGCTCAGCAGTCGGCCCGCCATGGTCTGGGGACGGTCCGGCCAGGCGGCCGTGACACGACGAACAGACGCCCATGGGCTCGCCAGGCGTCCCCGACCAGCCGAAACCACCTGCACGGCAAGACGTAGCCATCATGAGAGCAGGTCACGACGGCGACGCACTCGGCGACTGACGGCCCGCGGCGCAGCGGTGCGGTAGGCGTTGGGCAGCAGCTCGCGCCGACCGGAGGCGGCGGCGGGAGCTTCGCTCGCGAAGGCGAAACCACGGCGGTCGCCAGGGTGAGGGATGGTGACGTGACTCAGGCGCCAGGCGCAGGCCGGGACAGCAGCGGGAGGGCGCCCGCACAACCGTCACCGCGGGCGATCGCCCGCGCGAGGTAGAACCCTGGCCGCGCGAGAGAGAACCCTGGTCAGGTGAGGTAGAACCCTGGTCCATGCCGGGACGATCGGCTCGCGCACGACAGCGTCCGGGCAGCCCTTCACGCTCGGGCCGCCCGCCGCGGCATGGGCGAACGGACACTGCGGCGGTCGCCCGAGGTGAGGGCCGACCAGGGTGAGACGACGTAGGGAGGGGTGGGTGGTGGTGCCGCGTCGTGGCGGGCCTGGCG
>NZ_JBGNYC010000054.1:0-32204 GCF_051844275.1 Cellulosimicrobium sp. CpK407 | reverse complement strand
GGGACGGGGCCACCACCGAAGGAGAACGGTCCCGTGACCGACGTCGTCCCTGCCGTCCCGACGGCACCCCTCGGCAGCCCGGACCCGGGCGCCGCCGCCGCGCCGACCCCACGCCCGGCACCCCCGCAGATGCCCACCGTCTCCGAGCGCGTGCGTGCGCTCCACGCGCGCATGACCCTCGACGAGAAGCTCGCCCAGCTCGTGGGCTACTGGCTCGACCAGAACGGCACCGTCGCCCCGATGCAGTCGGAGATGACGGCGGGCCAGGCGGACGGCGGCCGGCTCGCGGAGATCACGCGGCACGGCATGGGGCACTACACGCGCGTCTACGGCACGCGGCCCGTCGAGCCCGCGGAGCGCGCGGCGTGGCTGTGGGCGGAGCAGCGCCGCCTCAAGGAGGAGACCCGGCTGGGCATCCCCGCGATCGTGCACGAGGAGTGCCTCACGGGCCTCGCCGCGTGGCGGGCCGCGACGTACCCGACGCCCCTCGCGTGGGGAGCGTCGTTCGACCCGGCGCTGGTCGAGGAGATGGCGCGCGAGGTCGGGGAGTCGATGCGCGCGCTCGGCGTGCACCAGGGCCTCGCGCCCGTGCTCGACGTCGTGCGCGACCCGCGCTGGGGCCGCGTCGACGAGTGTGTGGGCGAGGACCCGTACCTCGTGGGCACCGTCGGCACGGCGTACGTGCGCGGCCTCCAGGACGCGGGCGTGCACGCGACGCTCAAGCACTTCGTCGGGTACTCGGGCTCGCGCGCCGGGCGCAACCACGCGCCGGTGAGCGCGGGACCGCGCGAGCTCGCCGACGTCTACCTCCCGCCGTTCGAGATGGCCGTGCGCGACGGCGGCGCCCGGTCGGTCATGGCGTCCTACGTCGACGTCGACGGCGTGCCCCTGCACGGCAGCTCGGAGTACCTCACCGAGATCCTGCGCGAGCGCTGGGGGTTCGACGGCGTCGTCGTCGCCGACTACTTCGGCGTCGCGTTCCTGGAGGTCATGCACCGCGTCGCGGCGGACCGCGGCGAGGCCGCCGCGCAGGCGCTCGAGGCGGGCCTCGACGTCGAGCTCCCCACGGGCGACGCCTACCTCGCCCCGCTCGCCGAGCGCGTGCGGTCCGGCGCGCTCGACGAGGCGTGGGTCGACCGCGCGGTGCTGCGTGTGCTCGACCAGAAGGAGGAGCTGGGTCTCCTGGACCCGGCCGCCTACGCCGACGAGCCGCCGACGACCGTCGACCTCGACACCCCGCGGCAGCGCGCGACCGCACGCCGCCTCGCGCAGGAGTCGCTCGTGCTGCTCGCGAACGACGGCGTGCTGCCGCTCGCGCGCCGCGACAGCGCTGACGGTGCGACGACCGCCCCGGGGCGCGTCGCCGTCGTCGGGCCGAACGCGGACTCGTCCGAGGCGCTCATGGGCTGCTACTCGTTCGTCAACCACGTGCTCGCGCACCACCCCGGCACCCCGGCGGGCATCGCGCTGCCGACGGTCCTGGAGTCGCTGCGCGACGCCCTCCCCGGCACCGACGTGACGCACGCCGTCGGCTGCACGGTGGACGGTCTCGACACCTCGGGGATCGCGGAGGCGGTCGCCGTCGCGCGGGACGCGGACGTCGCGGTCGTCGTCGTGGGCGACGAGGCCGGACTGTTCGGGCGCGGCACGGTCGGCGAGGGCAACGACGTCGAGTCGCTCGAGCTCCCGGGCGTGCAGCGGCGGCTCGTCGAGGAGGTCGTCGCGACGGGCACCCCCGTCGTGCTCGTGCTGCTCACGGGCCGCCCGTACGCGATCGGCTGGGCGTTCGGGGACCACGCGGGGACGGACGGTGCGGCGTCCGGCCACCCGGCCGCCGTCGTGCAGGGCTTCTTCCCGGGCGAGGAGGGCGGCCGCGCGGTGGCCGACGTGCTCGTGGGCGCCGTGAACCCCTCGGGCCGCCTGCCCGTGTCGCTGCCGCGCGCGGGCGGCGCGGAGCCGTTCTCCTACCTGCACCCCGTGCTCGGCGGGCCGTCGGACGTGACGTCCGCGGACCCGACGCCCGTGCGGCCGTTCGGGTTCGGGCTGTCGTACACGCAGTTCGCGTACGCGGACCTGGCGGTCGACACGAGCGTCGCCGCGGGCGGGACGTTCGCGGCCTCGGTGACCGTGACGAACGCCGGCGCCGTCGCGGGGACGGACGTCGTGCAGCTCTACGCGCGCGACGTCGTCGGGTCGGTCCCGCGGCCCGTCGCGCAGCTCCTCGGGTACGCGCGCGTCGACCTCGCCGCGGGCGAGTCGCGCCGCGTGACGTTCCGCGTCCCGACGACGCGGCTCGCGTTCTCCGACCGCCGCCTCGTGCGCGTGGTCGAGCCGGGCGACGTCGAGGTGTGGGTCGGCGCGCACGCCGGCGCGGTCGACGCCGCCCCCGGCACCGGGGACCTCGGCTCGACGACCGGGGGCGCGATCGTCAACGAGTCCGCGCCGGCCGAGCGGCGGGTCGTGCCCGGCGCGGCGACGCCGCGCGCGACGCTCGCCGTGACCGGGACCGTGCACGAGGTCACGGCCGCGGACGAGCGGCTCGTCGCCGTCGAGGTCTCCGGACCGGTCGAGGCGGGGGAGCGCCCCGCATGACGCTCGTCCCGAACCCGATCCTGCCCGGGTGCAACCCCGACCCGTCGGTCTGCCGCGTCGGCGACGACTTCTACCTCGTCACGTCCACGTTCGAGTACCTGCCCGGCCTGCCGGTGCTGCGCAGCCGCGACCTCGCGACGTGGGAGCACGTCGGGGACGTCGTCGACCGGTCCGGGCAGCTCGACTACGACGGCATCCGGTCGTCGGGCGGCCTGTTCGCCCCGACGCTGCGCCACCACGACGGCACGTTCTGGCTCGTGTGCACGCTCGTGGACCCGGACGACGACTCCCGCGGCGGCAACTTCGTCATGACGGCGACCGACCCGGCCGGGCCGTGGTCCGACCCGGTGTGGCTGCGCGACGAGGACGGCGAGCGGGTCGCGGGGATCGACCCGTCGATCTTCTTCGACGACGACGGCCGCGTCTGGCTGCACGGCACGCGGCTCGCGACCGAGCCGGAGTGGTTCCACCAGACCGAGGTCTGGGTGCGCGAGCTCGACCCCGCGACGTGCACGCTCGTGGGTCCCGAGCACGTCGTGTGGACGGGGGCCGTGCGCGGCGCCGTGTGGGCCGAGGGCCCGCACCTGTACAAGGTCGACGGCACCTACTACCTGCTCGCGGCAGAGGGCGGGACGGACTTCCACCACGCGGTGTCCGTCGCACGGGCGTCGTCGGTCACGGGGCCGTACGAGGGCAACAAGGCCAACCCGGTGCTCACGCACCGCCACCTCGGGCGCGGCGTGGACGTCGTCGGCGTGGGCCACGCCGACCTCGTCGAGGCGCCCGACGGCTCGTGGTGGGCCGTGCTGCTCGCGATGCGCGTCGACGGCGGCTACCACTACCCGCTCGGCCGCGAGACGTTCCTCGTCCCCGTCGTGTGGGAGGACGGCTGGCCCGTCCTCGCGCCCGGCGAGGGCCGCGTGCCCGACGCCGTCGAGGTCCCGTTCGCGAGCCCGGCGCCCCGGACGGCGGTCCAGGGCGGGGCGAGCGGCGTCGTCCGCCCCGACGACCCGCGCTGGACGGCGGTGCGCGCCCTGCCGCGCGACGTCGCGACCCCGGCGGGCGAGGGCTGGGACCTCCCGGTGCGCCCGACGACGCTCGCCGAGCCGGGCGCGCCCGCGTTCCTCGGCGTGCGCCAGCAGCACCGCGACGTCGACGTGACGGTCACCGTGCAGGTCCCGGCCGTGGCGGGGGAGCGCGCGGGCGTCGTCGTGCGCCAGTCCGAGGACGACCACGTGCGGCTCCTCGTCGACGGCGGCCCGGGGGACGAGCGGCGCGTCGTCGCGGTGCACCGGCGCGGCGGCGCGGACGCGGTGGTCGGGGAGACGACGGTGGCCGCCGCCCCCGGGGAGCCGGTCGTCGTCGGGCTGCGCGTGCGCGGGCAGGACTACGGGCTCGTCGTCGGCCCGGCGGGTGCACCCGAGCCGCTCGCGACCGTGGACGGCCGCACCCTCGACAGCGCCGCGACCGGAGGGTTCCTCGGGCTGTGGCTGGGCGTGCACGCGACGAGCGAGGGACGGCCCTCGACGTCCGTCGTCCGGGTCGAGCGGTTCGTCTACGCACCGGTCGGCTGAGGGGTCCGCTCCGCGCGCGGCGTCCCGGCGGGCGATACCGTCGGGGCATGTCGAGCGCACGGACACGGGTCGAGGAGGACCTGCTGGGACCCCTCGAGGTCCCGGCGGACGCGTACTACGGGGTCCACACCGTCCGGGCCGTGGAGAACTTCCGCATCTCGGGGACGACCGTCAGCGACGTCCCCGAGATGGTCCGCGGCATGGTGATGGTCAAGAAGGCGTCGGCGCTCGCGAACCGCGAGCTGCGCACGATCCAGCGCGACGTCGCGGACGCGATCGTCGCCGCGTGCGACGCGATCCTCGACGACGGGCGGTGCCTCGACCAGTTTCCGGTGGACGTGTTCCAGGGCGGCGCGGGCACGAGCGTCAACATGAACACCAACGAGGTCGTGGCCAACCTCGCGCTCGAGCTCTCCGGGTTCGAGAAGGGCCGCTACGACGTCATCAACCCGAACGACCACGTGAACCGCTCGCAGTCGACCAACGACGCGTACCCCACGGGGTTCCGCCTCGCCGTGCACCAGCTCGTCCGGCGGCTGCAGGACGAGGTGCTGCTGCTCGAGCGCGCGTTCGACGAGAAGGCGTCCGAGTTCGCCGACGTCCTCAAGATGGGCCGCACGCAGCTCCAGGACGCGGTGCCCATGAGCCTCGGCCAGGAGTTCGCGGGGTTCGCCGTGAACGTGGGCGAGGAGGTCCGGCGTCTCGAGGTCGCCGGCGAGCTGCTGCTCGAGGTCAACCTCGGCGCGACCGCGATCGGGACCGGACTCAACACCCCGCCCGGATACCCCAAGGTCGCGACGCGCCGCCTCGCCGAGGTGAGCGGGCTGCCCACGGTGCCGGCCGAGAACCTCGTGGAGGCGACGTACGACAACGGCGCCTACCTCGCCGTGCACTCCGCGCTCAAGCGGCTCGCGGCCAAGCTCTCGAAGATCTGCAACGACCTGCGCCTGCTGTCGTCCGGGCCGCGCGCCGGCCTCGGGGAGATCAACCTGCCCGAGCTCCAGGCCGGGTCGTCGATCATGCCCGCCAAGGTGAACCCGGTGATCCCCGAGGTCGTCAACCAGGTGTGCTTCAAGGTCATGGGCAACGACGTGACGATCACGCACGCGGCCGAGGCCGGGCAGCTCCAGCTCAACGTCATGGAGCCCGGGCTCGCGCAGTCGATGTTCGAGTCGCTGCACCTGCTGACCAACGCGTGCGTCGCGCTGCGCACCAAGTGCGTCACGGGCATCACGGCGAACGTCGAGGTGTGCCGCCGCCACGTGCTGGACTCGATCGGGATCGTCACCTACCTCAACGAGATCATCGGGCACCGCAACGGCGACCTCGTGGGTGCCGAGGCCGCCCGGACCGGCGCCTCGGTGCGCGACGTCGTCGTGGCGCGCGGCCTGCTCACGCCGGAGGAGGTGGACGCGGTGCTCACGACCGAGAACTTCCTCCGCCCGCGCTACACCGGCCGCTACTACGCCCCCGACGAGCGCGGCCTGCCGGCCGTGGGCGAGGAGGGCGAGTCGTCGCGCATCGTGGAATCGGACGACGCACTGGGCGCCCCGTCCGACCCGGAACCCGAAGACTGACGCCGAGGTCGACCCGTCCGGCGCCAGGTCGACCTCCTGAGGGTCGATCTCGGACGCTCGGGTCGATCTCGGGGCGGAGCGGCCTCATCCCCGGACGAGACGGGCGATCTCCGCGCCGTCCGGGCCGACGAGCACCAGCCGGCCGCCGTCCAGGCCGGCACGGGCGGACGCGGCGACGTAGCCCGGGACGCTCTCGCCCTCGCACCACATCAGGGTCTGGAGACCGGAGGTGGCGAGCAGCCGACCGCCGTCGTCCAGGGCCCACGCGCCCCCGCTGCCGTTGCACCCGTCGGAGCCCGACCACGTCCCGTCCTCGTGGAAGACGACGTGGGGGTCGGTGGCGGCGCGTGCGACCGGCTCCCAGCGCCCGACGACGTCCCGGACGGAGGCGGGTGCGAGGCCGTCGGGCAGCGGTGCGGGCGGCTCGAACGCCGCGCGCACGTCGTCGGTCACGTCCGGCGCCTGCGCGAGCTGCTCCGCGGCGTCGGGGATCGGCGCCGGGGCGCCGTCGACCCGCAGGCCGGCGACGACGTCGCCGTCCGCGTCGAGGAGCCGCCAGCCCTCGCCGTCGGGCTCGTACGCGACCACCGAGCGGAGCCACGGCGCCTCGGGGATCCCGGCCGTGCCGCACGCCCCGGCGGCGGCGTACGGGTCGGAGGCGACGAAGGTCCGGCCGGCCGCGTCCCAGCCGCCCTCCACGTACGCACCGCAGTCGCCCCACAGCGTGTACCGCCCGGCATCGAGCCGCAGCCACGTGTCGGGGCCCTCGCCGTCCGCCCCCGAGACCCGCCACATCCCGACGAGCGCGACCGGGTCCGAACCGACCTCGCCGTCACCCGGGCTGCCGACGGTCCCGTCGTCGGGGACGGTGCAGGCCGCGGCGAGGACGGACACCAGGAACGTCAGGACGACGGCGCGCGGCACCCGTGGGCGCCCGGGCTCGTGTCCGTCCATGCCCCGATCCTGTCTCCGGCGCCGGGTTTCTTGCAGCCGGTGCGGCATCCCCGGACCGACGCCGTCACGACGCCGCGAGCGCGCGCACCGTGCGCTCGATCGCGGGGCGCAGGTCGAGGCCGGGGTCGACGGTGAGGCGGTGCAGGAGCAGCCCGTCGCCGAGGGCCATGAGCGCCCGGGTCGCCGGGACGGGGTCGGCGATGCCGACGGCGGCCACGATCCGCTCGGTCCACCGCTCGAACGTGCGGCGCTGGCGTCGGAGGGGCTCACCGAGCTCGGGGTCGTCGGCGAGCTCGAGGAAGAGGGCGTAGCGCGCCCGGGTGCGCGACGCGAACGGACCGGACTGTGCCTCGGTCATGGCGCACAGACCGTCGACCAGGTCGTCGACGCTCGTGATCTGCGGCATCGCGGTCACGTCGAGGTCGGCGCGCTCCTGCTCGGCGATCCGGTCGACCACGCCGGCGAGGAGCGCGCGCCGGGTGCGGAACCAGTTCGACGTCGACCCGGGCGGGAGACCGGCCCGCTGGTCGACCCGCGCGTGGCTCAGCGCGCGCACGCCGTCCGCACCGAGCACCTCCACGGCCGCGTCGAGCGCTCGTTCCCGGGTGGCTGCGGCCATGGACTCCCTCTCTCGACCGATCTACTATGAACATAGTAGTCGCTCGCCCGAAGGAGCTCGCCATGACTACGCCTCAGCCCCGCACCACCCGCCCCGCCGACGCCCGGGCATGGTCCCCGCCGCTCCCGGAGGCGCCGGGCTTCGACCACCTCGTCGTGGAGACGCCCGGCCTGCGCACCCACGTCGCGACCGTCGGTACCGGCGACCCGGTCGTGCTGCTGCACGGCTTCCCCGAGCACTGGTGGCAGTGGCGCGACGTCGCGCCCGTCCTCGCCGCCGCGGGCTACCGCGTCCTGTGTCCCGACCTGCGCGGCGCGGGCTGGACCACGGCCGACGACGCGCACGTCGAGCGCGAGACCCGGCTCCGCGACCTGCTCGCCCTCCTCGACGCGCTCGACGTCGACCGAGCCCACCTCGTCTCGCACGACATGGGCGCGATCACGGCGATGCAGCTCTGCTACGAGCACCCCGACCGGGTCCGCGCGGCCGTCGAGCTCTCGGTGCCACCGGGCTTCATGCGTCCCAGCCCTCGACTGCTCCCCGGGTTCCGGCACCTGCCCGCCCTGGTCTGGCACCGTCGGGGCGCGTCGCTGCGGGGCATCTTCTCCAGCGCGTACGTCGCCCACCCGCTGTCGGAGGACGACGTCGACGCCCACCTCGCCCCGATGGGTCGGACGGAGGTCGACGCCGCCGTGCGTCCGCTCGTGCGGCACATGGTGCTGCCGGAGGCCACGCGCATGATGCGGGGCGTCTACCGTCGCCGTCGGCTCACGGTGCCGACCCTCTTCGTCTTCGGCCGCCGCGACCGGCCGTGGACCGAGGAGCTCATGGGACAGGTCTGCCGTGCGCCGGAGCGGCACGCGGACCGGGCCGAGCTCGCCTTCGTCGACGACGCCGCGCACTTCATCACCGACGACGCGCCCGCCGCCGTGGCCGCCCTCTCGCGCGACTGGTTCGATCGCGCGGCGTGACGTCTACGCCGTCGGTGTCGGCAGATCGACCCGTGCGTCCGAGATCGACCCTCGGGAGGTCGATCTGGCGACGGGCGGGGCCGATCTCGCTGTCATGAGCGGACGCGTACCGCGCGGAGGGTGATGCCTGTCGCCAGCACCAGCGCTCCCGCGGCGACGCTCGGGAGGGGGAGCGTGGCGACCAGCGCGACGCAGCCGAGCGCGCCGAGCACCTGGAGCGCGCGCGGGTACAGCCGGTGCGGGGCGGTCTGGCGCAGCGCCGAGAGGTTCGCCACGAGGTAGTAGACGAGCACCCCGAACGACGAGAACCCGATCGCGCCCCGCAGGTCCGTCGTCAGCACGAGCACCACGACGACCGCTCCGACCGCGAGCTCGGCCCGGTGCGGCACCCGGTGCAGGGGGTGCACGGCCGCGAACCACCCGGGCAGGTCGCCCGTGCGCGCCATCGCGAGGCCCGTCCGGCTCACGCCGGCGAGCAGGGCGAGGAGGGCACCGGCGCTCGCGGCGACGGCGCCGACGCTCACGACCGGGCCGGCCCACGTCCACGACCCGGCGGCGACCGCGTCGGCGAGCGGCGCCGCGGAGGCCGCGAGCCCGTCCGGGCCGAGCACCGCGAGCAGGACCACCGCGACCACGGCGTAGAGCACGACGACGGCCCCGAGCGACACGAGGACCGCGCGCGGGATCGTGCGGCGCGGGTCGCGCACCTCCTCGCCGAGGGTCGCGACGCGCGCGTACCCCGCGAACGCGAAGAACAGCAGGCCCGCGGACTGGAGGACGCCGTACCCCCCGCCGTGCGCGCCGTCGGGGTCGAGCACGGCCGACCAGCGCGGCGCGGTGCCCGCGAGGCTCGCGACGACGGCCGTCGTGATAGCGAGGAGCGCCACCGCGACGATCGCCCGGGCGAGGCGCGCCGTCCGCGTCACGCCCCGGTAGCCCACGGCCGTGAGCAGCACGACGGCCGCGGCGGCCACGGGCCGCTCCCACCCGGGAGGGGCCGCGTAGGCGGCGAGCACGAGCGCCATGGCCGCGCAGCTCGCCGTCTTCCCGACGACGAACCCCCACCCGGCGAGGTAGCCCCACCACGGGCCGAGGTGCTCGCGCCCGTACACGTACGTGCCGCCCGAGGTGGGGTGCTGCGCCGCGAGCTGCGCGGACGACGTCGCGTTCGCGTACGCGACGACCGCCGCCAGCGCCAGCCCGACGAGCAGCCCGGTCCCCGCTGCGGCGGCCGCGGGGGCGAACGCGGAGAACACGCCCGCCCCCACCATGGACGCGAGCCCGACGACGACGGCGTCCGTCGTGCCGAGGCGGCGTGCGAGCGAGGGCTGGCCCGGTGCGGTGGTCACCCGGACAGCGTGCCAGGGCAAGGTGTCCGGCAGGTGTCGACGCTCGTCCCGGGGAGTGGTCGGGACGGGCGCCGGCGAGCGGGTACAGTTCCCGCCGGAGTCCCGTTCCCGGTCGTCGTCGACCGGCCCCGTCGCACGGGGAGACGGGCTGTCGCTACGGCGAGGACGGCGGTGCAGGGGTGGTCGCAGGGCGGGTGCGTCGCGCGCGGTGGACGGCGCGCGCGGGGTCGGGGGTCGCGCTCGTGTGCGCGGTCCTCCTCGGCGTTCCGACGGTCGCGACCGCGGACCCGGGTGACGGGCTGTCGGAGACGTCCCGCACCCGGTACGAGGTCGACGGGTCGGGCCCGGTCCGCGTGACGGTCACGACGACGATCCGCAACGAGCAGCCCGCCAGCGGGATGTACGTCTACTACTGGGACGCGTACGGGATCCCCGTGCCGGCGAGCGCGACCGACGTCACCGCCACGAGCGGCGGGACCACGCTCCCGGTCACCTTCGAGCCGACCGAGGACCCCTCGACCCGCATCGCCGGGGTGTCGTTCTCCCCGCTGAACTACGGTCGCGAGCGGACCGTCGAGTGGTCCTACACGATCACGGGCGAGCCGATCCGCTCCGAGGGGTACACGCGCGTCGGGCCCGGCTACGCGACGTTCGCCGTGAACGCGGCGGGCGACCCGGGGCAGGTCACCGTCGAGATCGCCACCCCGACGTCGATGGACTTCGACAGCACGTGGGACGGCTTCGAGCCGATCCTCGACGGGGAGACCCGCACCCACCGCGCGACCGAGAGCACGGACGACTACGGCACCTGGGCGTTCGTCTCGCTGCGCGACCCCGCGCAGGCCGACGAGACGAGCGTCGACGTCGGCGGCAACGAGCTCGTGCTGGAGAGCTTCCCGGGCGACACCGAGTGGAGCGGCTTCGTCGAGGAGCAGGTGGTGGCCGGCATGCCCGTGCTGGAGCGCGCGGTGGGCATGCCGTGGCCGGGCAGCCTGGAGCGCATCCGCGAGGACGTGTCGCCCGGGGTGCTCGGGTACGCGTGGTTCGACTCGGCCTCCTGGGAGATCGTCATCCCCGAGGACCTGGACGCCGGGCTCCTGTTCCACGAGCTCTCGCACGCATGGCTCGCGGGCGACCGGTTCGCGGACCGCTGGGTGTACGAGGGCCTGGCCGAGGTCGTCGGGCAGCGCGTCGCCGCCGAGACCGGCGGCCCCGCGGAGCAGCGCCCCGCGCCCGCGCGCGACGCGGCGGACGCCCTGCCGCTCGCCACGTGGCAGGAGGTGGACCTCGACGACGGCGGGGGCGCCGCCGAGGAGTACGCCTACGCCGCCGCGTGGACCGCGATGTCGGAGCTCGTCGGCGGCCTGGACGAGGACGCCCTCGGCGGGCTCGTCGCGGCGGCGTACGCGGGCGAGAGCGCCTACGACGAGCCCGGCGCCCTCGACCACCCGGGCGTGACCGACGGCCGTCGTCTCCTCGACCTCGTCGAGGTGCGCGGCGGGGTGACGGGCGCCGAGGCGACGTACCGGACGTGGGTCGCCGACGACGCCGAGGCCGCCCTGCTCGACGCGCGGGCCCCCGCCCGCGAGGCGTACGCCGTCCTCGACGAGGCGGACGGCGCGTGGTCGCCGCCCTCCGGCCTGCGCGCGGCGATGACCGACTGGGCCTTCGACGACGCCGAGGCGGCTCGCGCCGCGATCGGCACCGACGCGGCGGCGGCCGCCGGGCAGGTGCAGGAGGCCGCCCGCGCCGCGGGCCTGCCCGACCCGGCCGCCGTGCGCGAGCAGTACGAGGGCGCGGCGTCCGCCGAGGAGTACGCGGTGCTCGCGACCGTGCTGCCGCGCGCGGTCGAGGTCGTGGGGTCCGTCGGCGACGCGGTCGCCGCCGCCTCGGGCGGTGGCCCGCTCGCGGACCTCGGGCGGCTGCTCCTGGACGTCGACGGCTCCGTCGCGGACGCCCGCGCCGCCCTCGACGCCGGTCGGCTGGACGACGCCGCGACCGCGGCCGACGACGCGTCGTCCCGGGCGGCCGCCGCGCCCTGGCTCGGGACCGGCAGCGTGCTCCTCGTCGTCGCTACGCTCGCCGGCGTGGTCGTCCTGCTCGTCCGGCGCCGCGCGCGACGTCGCACCCAGCCCGAGGGCGTGCCCGCCGTCGACGGCGCCCGGCCGGACGACGGGACGCCCGCCGCTGACGCGACGCCCGTCGCCGACGTGACGCCTGCCGAGGGCGCGCCGACCGGGGGCGACGAGCCGACGTCGGGCGAGGAGCGGTCGCCGGGTCAGCGGCCGAGCGCGCCGTCGGAGCGCGCGACGAGCGTGCCGTCCACGTAGGCCAGGACGGGCTGGGGGCGGAACCCCGCGAAGAGCACCTCGCGGTGCTTCTCGATGTGCACGTGGTGGCGTTCGTGCGTGCCGACCCAGAACTCGTAGACCTTGACGCGCGAGACGGAGAACATCCGCACCTGGTCCACGACGCTCCAACCGTCGACCGTGATCGTCAGGCGACCCCAGAACTGGTCCCACGAGAAGACGACGAGATGGCGCTCGTGCTGCCCGACGGCGAACGTCATCTGCATGCCTGGATGCTAGCGACTCGCCGCATCGTGCCGGTGACGGGCCGAGACGTGAGAAGTGGCCCCCCGGGTCGCGCTCCGAGGGGCCACGTCTCACGTCTCGTCCGAGGACGGCGCGGCTACGGCATGCTCGCCAGGTGGGCGTCCACCGAGGTCGCGAAGGCGTACCCGTTGCTCGCGTCCCAGTTGATCGACCAGGTCATCGCCCCACGGATGTCCGGCCAGCGCGCGGGCGGCACGAAGCTCCCGCAGCGGGTGCCCGCGGCGAGGCAGCTCAGCGCGTCGTTCACGACCGACGGGTTCACGTACCCGCCGCCCGCCGCCTGGGTGGTGGCCGGCAGGCCGAGCGCGACCTGGTCGGGCCGCAGCGCGCTCTGGAGCTGGATGCACGACAGCGCGGTGAGGAAGTTCACCGTGCCCTGCCCGTACGCCTGCATCTGGTCGCAGCCGAGCATGGTGCCCGAGTTGTAGTACTGCGTGTGGACGATCGTGAGGATGTCCTTGATGTCGAGCGCGAGCCGGAAGTAGGAGCTGCCCGTCGACTGCATGTCGATGGTCTGCGGCGCCATCGTGATGATGAGGTCCGGCCCGACCGCCGCCCGGACCTGGCGCAGCGCCTGGGCCATGTACGTCGGGTCGACCCCGTTCTCGAGGTCGATGTCGACGCCGTCGAACCCGTAGGCGTCGATGAGCCCGATCACGCTGGTCGCGAAGGCCGACGCCGCGGCCGCGCTGCCGACCGACACCGTGCCCTTCTCGCCGCCCACGGACAGGATCACGTGCTGGCCGCGGGAGTGCAGCGTCGCGACGTCGGCCTTGAGCTGGTCGTTCGTGTAGCCGCCCAGCGCGGCGGACAGGCCGGGGTCGACGCCGAACGTGACGGCGCCGGGCGTGCTCGGGACGGCGTCCGCGAACGCGACCGCGACGAGGTCGTAGGACGTCGGGACCGCCGACAGCCGCAGCGGCGTGGCCCCGTTGACGAAGTTCTGCCAGTAGCCCGTGAGCAGGTGCTTCGGCAGGGCGCCGGTCTGGCAGCCGCTGGTCGAGCCCGTCACGGTGGCGGCCGGGGACTCGCCCGTCGCGTTGTAGGCGCGCACCGTGTAGGTGTGGCTCGAGCAGGCCGCGAGGCCGGTCAGCGTCGCGCTCGTCCCGGTGACGGTCGCCCGCAGGGCCGTCCCCTCGTAGACGCGGTACCCCGTGACGCTCCCGGTCGAGGCCGTCCAGGCGAGGCCGAGCGAGGTGTCGGCGGTCTTCGCGACGCGCAGCCCGGTGGGCGCGCCGGGGACGCCGGTCCCGCACCCGGCGGTCGTGACGGTGACGCTCCCGGAGCGGGGCGACTCGCCCGCCGTGTTGTAGGCCGCGACCGAGTACGTGTGCGGGGTGCACGCGGCGAGCCCGGACAGGGTGGCGGACGTGCCCGTGGCCGTCGCCACGACCGTGCTGCCCTCGTAGACGCGGTAGCCCGTCACGGTGCCGGACGACGCGCCCCACGAGAGGGCGGCCGACGTCGAGGTGACCGTCCCGGCGACGGGGGTGCCCGGCGTGCCCGGGACGACGGGCGGAGGGCCGCCCGCGCCCTGGAGCGAGACGTCGTCCGCCTGGTAGGCGCCCGTGCCGTACCAGCCGTGCAGGTAGACCTGCGTCGTGCTGCCCGCGGCGGTGAACGTGACCGTGAGGCGGGTCCAGTCGGTCGCGCTCGGGGTCCAGGTCGAGGTGCCGCCCTCGACTCCGAGGTAGACGTAGCTGCCGCGCACCCAGGCGGAGAGGGTGTACTGCGTGCCGGCGACGGTCGGGACGGACTGCGTGCAGCGCGCGTTGTCGAGACCCGAGGGGGTCCCCTGCAGCGCCTTGGTCCCCGTGCGCACGGGGGTGGAGACGGCGGCCCCGGACGAACCCGAGCAGGTCCAGGGGCTGAGCGTGCCCGACTCGAAGCCCCCGTTGACCAGCACCTCCTCGGCGGAGGCGGGGGCGGCGGTCAGGGCGACGCTGGTGACGAGGGCCACGGCCAGTGCCGCGGCGGCGGTGCGAAGTCTGTTCATGTCTGCTCCGTTGCAGGTCGAATCAAACTCTCAGGGAACTTAACGATGCACTCCTTATGAACCCGCACCGGGCAGCGGTTCGTCAAGGGCGGCGCGCGGTGGGCGCCGAGACCTGGGGGACAATGGGTGGCAGCACTGCCTGCCAAGACGAGGAGTACTCCGTGCCCCAGGGAACTGTCCGATGGTTCGACGCCGACCGAGGGTTCGGCTTCATCGACCTCGGGAACGAGGCGGAGGACCTGTTCGTCCACGCGTCCGAGATCGTCGGCGACGACGGACCGAAGCAGCTCCGCGAGGGGCAGGCCGTCGAGTTCGAGGTGGGCGAGGGCGACCGCGGCCCGCAGGCGCGCCGCGTCCGCGTCACGGGTGACCGGGCTGCCGACGCGCCCCTGGGCGTGCTCGGCACCGTCGCGTGGTACGAGCCGAGCAAGGGGTACGGCTTCGTGACGCCCGACGGCGGCAGCGCCGAGATCTTCCTGCACAGCTCCGCGATCGTCGGGGGCGGCGTGGTCTCGGAGGGGCAGCGGGTCGCGTTCCTCGTCGTCGAGGGGGAGAAGGGTCCGCAGGCCGACCACCTGCTGCCGCTCGGGGCGGAGGCCGCGCGTCCGGCGTCCGACGGCGCGGACGGCACGGTGTCCTGGTACGACGACGTCAAGGGCTTCGGCTTCGTCGTCCCCGACGGCGGTGGCGACGACGTCTTCGTCCACGTCAGCGCGCTCGGCCACGGCCTGTCCGAGCTCGCCGAGGGCGCGCGCGTGACGTACGACGTCGTCGCGGGGGACAAGGGGCCCAACGCCCGCAACGTGCAGCTCGTGCGCGGCTCCGGCGGCGCGCGCCCGTCCGCCGACCGCGGTCGCCCCGATCGGTCGGGGCGCTCGGACCGCTCCGGTCGTCCGGGCGGGTCCGGCAGGCCGGTGCGCGGGGGCGAGGGCACCGTCGCGCGCTACGACGCGGACCGTGGCTTCGGGTTCATCACGCCCGACGCCGGGGGCGAGGACCTGTTCGTGCACGTGTCGGTCGTCCGGGGCGACGAGGTCCTGGAGGAGGGCGACCGCGTCCGGTTCGCGGTGCGCCAGAGCGACCGGGGCCCGCAGGCCGACCGCGTCGAGCTGCTGTGAGCGCGGGTGGGGTCGGTGCCCGGCGCGCCGACCCCACCCCGTCCGGCAGCCGACGTCGGGCCTGAGCGGCCCGAGCGGCCTCGCCGCGCGAGAGCCGTCGCCCGTCGTCGACGATATGCCCTGGAAGACCGCGGGCGCCGTCCCTAGGGTCGTCGGATGAACGCCCAGGAGATCCGCGCGGCCTATCTCGAGTTCTTCGCCTCCCGGGGGCACGCCGTGATCGAGCGAGCGCCCCTGGTGCTCCGCGACGACCCGACGACGCTGTTCACGGGCGCGGGGATGCAGCCGCTGATGCCCTACCTGCTGGGCGTGCGGGAGCACGACGCGGGGCGTCTCCTGGTCGACTCGCAGCCGTGCGTGCGGGCGCAGGACATCGACGAGGTCGGGGACCGGCGGCACACGACCTTCTTCGAGATGCTGGGCAACTGGAGCCTGGGGTCTGCCGACGTGGAGCAGCAGATCCGGTGGTTCGCCGACTTCCTCGCGCAGGTCGGCGTCGACCTCGAGCGGCTGTACGTCACGTGCTTCCGAGGGTCGCCCGAGCACGGGATCCCGCGTGACGACGCGGCGGCTCGCGCCTGGGTCACGGTGTTCGCCGAGCACGGGATCGAGGCGCCGCTCGTGGACGTGGGTTCCCGCGCGGACGGCGACCGCGACGGGACGCGCGGCGGTCGCGTCTTCTTCTACGACGCCGAGGAGAACTGGTGGAGCCGGGGAGGCGGCCTGGAGGGCACGCCGGTGGGAGACCCGTGCGGGCCCGACTCGGAGGTCTTCTACGACCTCGGCCCCGAGCACCACGACCCGGCGGCCGGTGAGCCCCATCCCGCGAGCGACGGGGGCCGGTTCGTCGAGATCGGCAACCAGGTGTTCATGCGCTACCGCCGGACCACCGAGGGCTTCGTCCCCCTCGACGACCCGAGCATCGACTTCGGGGGCGGGCTCGAGCGCATCGCCGCGGCCGCCCTGGCGACCGCCGACGTGTTCGACGTGAGCCTCCTGCGCCCGCTGGTGGACCGGCTCGAGTCGCTCAGCGGTCGCGCGTACGAGGACGACCCGCGCCCGTTCCGCGTGATCGCCGACCACGTCCGGGCCGCGACGTTCCTTGCCGCCGACGGGGTGCGCCCGAGCAACAAGGCGCACGGGTACGTCCTGCGGCGGCTCGTCCCGGGCGGTCGTGCACGCCCTCCACCTCGGCCTGGACGAGCGGTTCGCCGACGACCTGGTCGCCGTCGTGGCCGAGACGTACGGCGACGGCTACCCGGGCCTGGTCGCGCAGCGCGAGGAGCTGAGCACGGTCCTGCGCGACGAGGAGTCGCGCTTCCGTCGCACGGTGCACCGCGGGCTCCGGGAGCTCGAGAAGCTCGGGGGCGCGACGGTCACCGGGGACGACCTGTTCGTGCTGGCGGACACCTGGGGCTTCCCCGTCGAGCTGTCGGTCGACGAGGTCCGGCGCCGCGACATGGCCCTCGCCCCGGACTGGCGGGAGGGCTACGCGCTGCAGCGGGAGCGCCAGCGGGCGCGCTCGCGGGCGGCCGCGACGAGCGGGGAATAGTTCGCCCTGGGTGAAGGTTGAGCCTGATGGACTCAAGTTCTGGTGATCGGGCTTGCGCGCGAGCGCACCCGGTGCCTACCTTGAGTGAAGCAGACTCAACCCGGTGTGCCCGGGCGCGCGTGCGCCGTCGGGCACCCCATCCACAACGGAGGCAGCACACATGGCACGAGCAGTCGGGATCGACCTCGGCACCACCAACTCGGTGGTGGCCGTCCTCGAGGGCGGAGAGCCCACCGTCATCGCGAACGCCGAGGGGTCGCGCACGACGCCGTCGGTGGTCGCCTTCTCCAAGACCGGCGAGGTCCTCGTCGGCGAGGTCGCCAAGCGTCAGGCGGTCACGAACGTCGACCGCACCATCAGCTCGGTGAAGCGCCACATGGGCACCGACTGGTCGGTGGAGATCGACGACAAGAAGTACACCGCGCAGGAGATCTCCGCGCGCATCCTGGGCAAGCTCAAGCGCGACGCCGAGGAGTACCTGGGCGAGCCCGTCACCGACGCGGTCGTCACCGTCCCGGCGTACTTCAACGACGCCGAGCGCCAGGCGACCAAGGACGCCGGGCAGATCGCGGGCCTCAACGTGACCCGCATCGTCAACGAGCCCACCGCGGCCGCGCTCGCGTACGGGCTGGAGAAGGGCAAGGAGGACGAGCTCATCCTCGTCTTCGACCTGGGCGGCGGCACGTTCGACGTCTCGCTCCTCGAGGTCGGCAAGGACGAGGACGACTTCTCCACGATCCAGGTCCGCGCGACCTCGGGCGACAACCGCCTCGGTGGCGACGACTGGGACAACCGTATCGTCGAGCACCTCATCAAGCAGGTGAAGAACAGCTCGGGCGTCGACCTGTCCAAGGACAAGATCGCGCTCCAGCGTCTGCGCGAGGCCGCCGAGCAGGCGAAGAAGGAGCTCTCGTCCGCGACGAGCACCACCATCTCGATGCAGTACCTCTCGATGAGCGAGAACGGCCCGATCCACCTGGACGAGAAGCTCACGCGCGCCCAGTTCCAGCAGATGACGCAGGACCTCCTCGACCGGACGAAGGCCCCGTTCCACAAGGTCATCTCCGACGCGGGCGTCTCCGTCTCCGACATCGACCACGTCGTGCTCGTGGGTGGCTCCACCCGCATGCCGGCCGTGACCGACGTCGTCAAGGAGCTCACGGGCGGCAAGGAGCCCAACAAGGGCGTCAACCCGGACGAGGTCGTCGCCGTCGGCGCGGCCCTGCAGGCCGGCGTCATCTCCGGCGACCGCAAGGACGTCCTGCTCATCGACGTCACCCCGCTGTCCCTCGGCATCGAGACCAAGGGCGGCGTGATGACCAAGCTCATCGAGCGCAACACGGCCATCCCGACCAAGCGCAGCGAGATCTTCTCGACGGCCGAGGACAACCAGCCGTCGGTGCTCATCCAGGTGTTCCAGGGCGAGCGCGAGTTCGCGCGCGACAACAAGCCGCTCGGCACGTTCGAGCTGACCGGCATCGCGCCGGCCCCGCGCGGCGTGCCGCAGATCGAGGTCACCTTCGACATCGACGCGAACGGCATCGTCCACGTCGGCGCCAAGGACCGCGGCACCGGCAAGGAGCAGAAGATGACCATCACGGGCGGCTCGGCGCTGCCCAAGGAGGACATCGACCGCATGGTCAAGGAGGCCGAGGAGCACGCGGCCGAGGACAAGAAGCGTCGCGAGGAGGCCGAGACCCGCAACCAGGCCGAGGCGTTCGTCTACTCGACCGAGAAGCTCGTCTCCGAGAACAAGGAGAAGCTCCCCGCCGACGTCGTCACCGAGGTCGAGGCCGACATCGCGTCGGTGAAGTCCGCGCTCGAGGGCGAGGACGCCGACGCCGTGAAGACCGCGCACGAGAAGCTCGTCGCGTCCTCGCAGAAGATCGGCCAGGCGCTCTACGCCTCGGCCGAGCAGGAGCAGGCCGCCGGCAACCCCGGCGCCGCGCAGGACGACGCCACCGCGGCCGCAGGTGCGACGTCCGCTCCGGACGAGGACGTCGTCGACGCCGAGATCGTGGACGACGAGGACGACAAGAAGTGACGTCCCCCGAGGACCGGGGCCCCGAGGAGCAGGCCGGGCGCGAGCCCGGTCAGGGCCCCGAGGACAAGCCGTTCCAGTTCACCGACAAGCGCAAGGTCGACCCGGAGACCGGCCGCCCGCGCGAGGGCGCGGGCGCCGGCTCCGCCGGCGGCTCGGCCGGGGACGACGCGGAGACGGACCCGCTCGCGGGCCTCGACTTCGAGCCGTCCGACGAGGCCGAGGTCGACGCGGCCGTCCTGGCCGCCAAGGCCGAGGCCGCGGAGCACCTCGACGCGCTCCAGCGCGAGCGGGCGAGCTTCACGAACTACCGCAACCGGTCGCTGCGCGACCAGGAGGCCGCGCGCACGAAGGGGATCGAGGACGTGCTCACCGCCCTCCTCCCGGTCCTCGACGACATCGACCGCGCGCGGCAGCACGGCGAGCTGACGGGGCCGTTCGCGGCCATCTCCGACAAGCTCGACGCGTCGCTCGAGAAGTTCGGGATCGAGCGCTACGGCGCGGTCGGGGACGAGTTCGACCCCACCGTCCACGAGGCGCTCATGCACCAGCCCGACCCCGAGGCCACCGCCACCACGGTGAACCTCGTCATCGAGCCGGGCTACCGGATCGGGGACCGTGTCGTGCGCGCCGCGCGCGTCTCGGTCGTCGGCCCCCAGTAGGCGGGACCACCGGCGTCCCCCGCGTGCCCGACGGCGCGGGCGCACCTCCCGCGCGGAGGTGCGCTCCGCCGTCGGGCACGCGAGGATCACGAGCAGCAGCATCGACAGCAGGCACGACACGAAGGACCAGGACCACGACCACCGACAGGAGGGAGGCGCCGTGACCGGACAGGACTGGATGGAGAAGGACTTCTACGCCGCGCTCGGCGTCCCCAAGGACGCCGACGACGCCACGATCAAGAAGGCCTACCGCAAGCTCGCGCGCAAGTACCACCCCGACCAGAACCAGGGTGACGCGGGCGCCGAGGCGAAGTTCAAGGAGATCGGCGAGGCGTACGCCGTGCTGTCGGACGCCAAGGAGCGCGAGCAGTACGACGCGATCCGGGCGATGGCCGGCGGCGGTGCTCGCTTCTCCGCGGGCCCCGGCGGCGCCGGGGGCGCCGGGTTCGAGGACGTGTTCGGCGGCATGTTCGGCGGCGGCGGCCCGGGCGGCACCCGGGTCCGCTACTCGACCGGCGGCCAGGGCGCGGGCGGCTTCGAGGACATCCTCGGCTCGATGTTCGGCGGCGCGGGAGCGCAGCAGTTCGGCGGCGGGCCCCGCCCGCGGGCCGGGGCGGACGTGGCCGCGGCCACGACCCTCCCGTTCCGCCAGGCGGTCGAGGGGTCCACCGTCACCTTCACGGTCGACGGCCGCAACGTCACCACCCGCATCCCGCCGGGCGTGCGCGACGGCCAGAAGATCCGGCTGCGCGGCAAGGGCCGCCCGGGCATGGCCGGCGGTCCCGACGGCGACCTCGTCGTCACCGTCCACGTCACCCCGCACCCGGTGTTCTCGCTCGACGGGAACAACCTGCGGGCGACCGTCCCGGTGACGTTCGCCGAGGCCGCGCTCGGGGCGACGATCAGCGTGCCCACGCTCGACGGCGCGTCGGTCAAGGTCAAGGTCCCGGCCGGGACGCCGTCCGGTCGCACGCTGCGCGTCAAGGGCCGCGGCGTGAAGACGGCGAAGGCGACCGGCGACCTGCTCGTCACCGTGCAGGTCGCGGTGCCGCAGAAGCTCTCGAAGGCGGCGCGCGAGGCGGTCGAGACGTTCGCGGCCGAGACGGACGGTCAGGACGTGCGGGCCGACCTGGTCCGCCAGGCCGCGGAGTAGGAGGGCCGTGATGGCCCACCGGAAGACTCAGAGCCTCCCGGTCGGCGAGGACTCACCACGGGGCGCCGGACGGGCTCCGGCGAGCGACGTCGACCAGGACGCGCCCGTCCTCGTCATCTCCCAGGCCGCGACGCTCGCGGGGATGCACCCGCAGACGCTGCGCCAGTACGACCGCCTCGGCCTCGTCGTGCCGCGCCGGACCGCGGGCCGCGGCCGGCGCTACTCGCTGCGCGACGTCGCGAAGCTGCTCGAGGTGCAGCGGCTCAGCCACGACGAGGGCATCAACCTCGCGGGCATCCAGCGCATCCTCGCGCTCGAGTCGCAGGTCGAGCGCCTGGAGCGCCGCATCGAGGCGCTCTCCGCGCGCGTCGAGCCCGGCGGCCGGGTGTTCGCGGCGGCGGCGAGCGGCGACGTCGTCGTCGTGCCGCGCGGGCGCAGCGTGCGCCGCGGGGTCGAGGAGGCGCTGCGCGAGACGCTCGTCGAGCACGGCGAGGCGCGCGCGCTCGTCATCTGGCGGCCCCGGCCCGACGACGCGGGGCCCTGACCTCGGCCGTTCCGCCCAGGTCTCAGCTCCGGCGCGCCTCGCGCGCGACGAGCGCCGCGGCGGCCGGGACGAGCGCGGCCTCCGAGGGGTCGAGGCCGGGGTCCGCGGCGCGGGTCCGCGCGGCGGCGTCGAGGTGCCGCAGGAGCGCCGGGTCGGCCAGGTGGAGGAACGCGTCCAGCAGGACCCGTGCGCCGGGCGCGAGCTCGTCGTCCTCGTCGGCGGCGACCTCCGCGAGGACGACGGCGGTCACGGCGAGGTCGAGTCCGGGTGGTCCGAGCCGGGCGTTCGTCCAGTGCAGGACGGCGGGGCCGTCGGCGGTGAGCACGACGTGCGCCGGGTGCAGGTCGAGGTGCACGACGCACGACCGCCCGGCGGCGGGCTCGTCGAGGGCCGCGGGCGACGGCGCGGTGAGCGCGGCGTACGCGGGTCCGCCCCGCGCCGGGGGCGGGACGGCGTGCAGCGCGTCGTGCAGCGCGACGAGGGTCCGGGCCGCCGCGGCGAGCGACGTCCGGCCGCCGAGGATCGACTGCAGGAGCGTCGGGCCCCGCAGGAGCTCCATGGTGAGGTCGCCGTCCGACGCGGCGTCGACGCGCGGGGCCGGGAAGCCCGCGGCGCGCACGTGCCGCATCACCTCCGCGGTGCCGACCGAGTCGGCCCCCGAGCGCGAGCGTCGCAGGACGCGGTCGGCGCCGACCGCGTACAGGTCGGCGTCGGCGCCCGAGAACAGCGGCGCGCCGAGCGAGGGGGCCATGAGAACGACGCTACGCCTCTCCTGCCCTCCTGACGAGGGCCGCGGCATCAGCCCTGGTCAGGCATTTCCGCAAGAATGCCGTGCGCTAATTGATGGATATTTCTGCATTTCTTAGCAAGGCCTTCCTTGCTATACACCGCAGAATTCCGGGAATACCGTGGACGCGGAAGCCCGGCCCGCCACGGGTCCTCGGAGAACAGGAGATCGCGATGAGCAGCCTCACGGAGATGCCCCAGGTCGTCGAGTGTTCCATCGACGGCTGCGGCTACAACCACGACCACGGGTGCCACGCCGGCGCGGTGACCATCGCCGGTCACGCGGGCGACGCCGAGTGCGCGACCTTCATCCCGCTGGGGACCAAGGGCGGCCTCGAGAAGGTGCTCGCGCACGTCGGGGCGTGCCAGCGCACCGAGTGCGTCCACAACTCCTCGCTCGAGTGCTCGGCCCCGTCGATCCGCGTGGGCGCCGGCGCGTCCGGCGAGGACAAGGCCGACTGCCTCACCTTCACCCCGCGCTGACGCGCGACCTCGACCTCCTCGGAGGCGGCCGGTCACCCACCGGCCGCAGACGCCCCCGGACGCCCCGTCCGCGCGCTCGCCCGCGCGGCCGGGGCGTCGCCGCGTCGTCGGCGGTCGTCGGCGGTCGTCAGCGCTGGAGCGCGTCGAGCAGCTGGACAGCAGCGGCGTGGGTGCGGGGGAGCGGCTCGGCCCAGACGCGCGGCGGTCGCCGCAGGATCGCCGTGACGCCCAGCGCGAGCCCCGTGCGCTCGATGTTGTGGCGGAGCACGGTGCGCAGCGCGTCGTCGTCGGCGCCGCGCTCCCCGAGCACGACGAAGAGCCCGTTGCCGAGCGAGGCCATGGGGTGGCCGTCGCCGAACGTGTGGGTGAGCGCGCGACCCATCGCCGCCGACCGCGCGAAGCGCTGCCACCCGGTCAGGTGGTCGAGCGCGACGTCCACGACGAGCAGGCCGTGCGTCGCGGCGGCGTCGACCCCGGCGCGCTGGGCGACGCCGTACGTCTCCCGGAGCCGCTGGACCAGGTACTGGGACGTCGCGAGGCCGGACTCGGGGTCCATGACCTCGGGCGTCACGGGGGTCGCCTCGTAGCCGTCGGACCACCCGACCGCGACCGCGCGGAGCAGGTCGGTCCCCGGCTCGCGGTCGTGCGCCCGGTACAGGCACACCACGTCGTCGATGGCCTCGCCGATCCCGACCCCCGCCTCGGCCCGCACCCGGCCGAGCCGTTCGGCGGCCGGCGTCCCGTCCCGCTCCTCGCACAGCGCCTCGGCGAGGGCGTCGACGGCAGGGTGGTACCAGTCGCCCGGTCGCAGCCAGACGCTCTCGGCGCTCGCGCGACGCCAGCGCTCGCGTACCGCGTCGGGAGCGGGCACGGTGTACCCGTGGAGGTGGTCCATGTCGATGAGACGGACGAGCGGCCGATCCATGACGCGAGTCGGCGAAGAAGTTCCCGGGACGCGGGGTCCGAGGTGAAATCGGGCGAACGGGGAGGACTCCGGCCGTTACCGTTCCGTCGCCGGACGCCCTCTGCCCCGAAGTTGGACGGCCGTCTACTATGGCCACCGTACGCCTCGGATCGGGGCGGTCTCCGGGGCGGGTGACATGACGCAGGCGCAGGAACGGGTGTGGAGCGAGGCCTTCAGCGACGCCGAGCTCATCTCCGCCGTGCGCGAGGGCGACACCAGCGCCTACGGCGTGCTGTACGAGCGCCACGCCGCCGCGGCCCGGACGGTCGCGCGCCAGTACGTCCGCTCGACCGCCGACGCCGACGACGTCGTCTCCGACGCGTTCGCCCGCACGCTCTCCGTCCTGCAGGGCGGGGGCGGGCCCGACGTCACCTTCCGCGCCTACCTCTTCACCGTCGTCCGACGCCTCTCCTACGACCTCGTCAACGGCGCGCGGCGCACCCAGCCGACGGACGACGAGCGCACGTTCGAGACGGCGTTCGGTCCCATGGCGTCCACCGAGGACCCGACCCTCGAGGGGTTCGAGCGCTCGACGGTCACGCGCGCCTACCAGGACCTCCCCGAGCGGTGGCGCGCCGTGCTCTGGTACACGGAGGTCGAGAACCTCTCCCCGGCCGAGATCGCGCCGATCCTGGGTCTCACCGCGAACGGCGTGTCCGCGCTCGCCTACCGCGCGCGCGAGGGGCTGCGGCAGGCGTACCTCCAGCAGCACCTGACGTCCGTGCCCGCCGAGGAGTGCCGCACGGTCAACGCGCTCCTCGGGTCGTACGTGCGCGGCGGGCTCGCCAAGCGCGAGACGGCGCGCGTGGAGTCGCACCTCGACGGCTGCGGCGAGTGCCGCGCGCTCGTGCTGGAGCTGGGCGACGTGTCGCACGGCATGCGCGCCGTCATCGCCCCCCTGGTCCTCGGCGTCGGCGCGCTCGGCCTCGTCGGGACGGCGCTCCCGACGGTCGGCGGCGCGGCCGTCGCCGGCGGTGTCGGTGCCGCCCTGCAGGGCTCGTCGAGCGGTGGCGCGGGATCGGCCGGCGGGTCCGGTGCGGCCGGCGGGTCCGGCGGTGCGGGCGCGGGCGCCGGTGGTGGCGCGGCGGGCACCGGTGCCGTCGGGGGAGCGGGAGCGGCCGCGAGCGCGGCCGGTGGTTCCGGCGCCGCGGTCGGGACCGGCGCGGCGTCCGTCGGCGGGGCGGCAGCGGCGGCCGGAGGCGCTGCCGCGGGCAGCGGCGCGCTCGCCGCCGCGGGTGCCGGTGGGCTCGTCGCGCTCGTCACGTCCGCGCCGCTCGCCGCGGCCGCCGTCACGGTCGGCGTGCTCACGGTCGCCGGGCTCGGCGTCGCGGGCGCGCTCGGCGCGTTCTCGTCGGACCCGGCCCCCACCCCGACCTCGCAGTCCTCTCCGTCCCCGTCCGCGTCACCGACCACGGGGACCACGACGACGCCGGACCCCACCACCGACCCGACGTCGCCCACGAACATCCCGCCCGCCCCGACCGACCAGACCACCGCCGGTTCGGGCGACACGACCGGGACCGGCGGCGGGTCCACCGACGGCTCCACGCCCGTCGGGTCGACGCCGGGCACGACGACGCCGGGCGGGTCCACCGGCCCCGGCACGCCTGCGCCCACCGATCCCGGGACGGGCACGCCCGGGCCGACCGACCCGGGCACGGGAACGCCCGAGCCCGCGCCGGCGGCCCTCGAGCTGTCGCTCGCCCCGGTCACGCTCGCGGCGCGCGTCCCCGCGGACCTCGTCATCACCGCCTCGAACACCGGCGGTCGAGCGGCGGAGGAGGTCTTCGTCGACCTCACGCTCCCGGCGGGCGTGACGACCCCGGGCTCGTCGCTCGTCGCGCGCGGGACCGTCGTCGGCAGCCCCCTGTCCGCGGCCTCGCTCCCGTGCGGCAGCGCGGTGCCCCAGCCGGACGGGACGAGCCTGGTCACGTGCTCGGTCGGCATCCTCGACCCCGGAGAGAGCCAGGAGCTCGTCGTCCGCGTCGAGGCCGAGTCCGGGGGCGACTACCCGCCCTTCGCCGCGTCCGTGCGCGCCACCGGCATCCCGGCGAAGCCGTGGACCTTCCCGTCGGCGCCCGTCCGGTACTACGGGCCCGAGGTCCGCGTCGTGGCGCCGTCCGACGGACTGCGCCTGGACAACCCGGGAGAGGGAGTCCTGCGCGTCGTGGTGCGCAACAGCGGTGACCAGCCGCTCGTCGAGCCGCGCCTCGCCGTCGACCTCCCGCCCGGCGTCACCCTCGCCGGCGGGTCCGCCGGGGTCTGGACGTGCGCCACGGACGAGGGTCGGAGCGTGACGTGTGCCGCCCCCTCCGGCACGAGCCTCGCACCCGGCGCCGCGTCCACGGTCCCGCTGACGCTCGTCGCGGACCGTGACCGGGCGGTCGAGAAGGCCGTGGTCCGCCTGCGCGGGACGGCCCCGGACGCGCGAGCCGGGAGCGCGGACGCCTCGGTCGACGTGGCCCGGCCGTGGGAGGGCGCGGCGTCGGGGGTCGACGGGGACGGCCTGCGCGTGCAGTGCAGCGCCCGTGGTGAGGCCGGTGCCGCATCGGTGACGGTCCCCTTCACGAATCGCACGGCCTACGGCGATCTCCGGGCAGCCCTCGTGGTCGCCGGCACCGCCCACGACGCCGTTCCGGTCGCCCCGGGACGGAGCGTCGACCTGCGCGGCGGGACCGGGGGCTGGCTGCCCGCCGGGGACGCCCGGGTCGTCCTCTCGACCACGGTGGCGGGACGGCAGTTCACCCACGAGATCGTCGCCGGCGAGCACCCGGCGATCGACTGCTTCGACTGGAAGCCGGTCACGGGCGCGGCGCGCGCGACGGCGGCCTGGGCGGTGCCGTCCGGTGCCGGGGTCGGGACGTCCGTCGTGACGGGCACGTTCCACAACCCGTACTCGACGACCACGCTCCGCGTCGGGATGTCGACGCCGCACGGCGACGCCGCACCGGTCGACGTGGCCCCGGGCGCGGACGCGACGTTCACCGTGGACGCGAAGGCGCTGTCCGTCCCGGCCGGGACGGCGACGTTCACGGTCGAGCGCGCGGCGCCTGCGGGCCCGGCGCCGACGACGGTCGAGGCCCGCTACGCCGCCGTGACGTACGACCCGCGGTGGGCGACCTCGGCGACGGTCGACGCCGGCTGGCAGGACGGGTCGGTGAAGATCGTCGGCACGCTGACCAACGACTCGCCCGAGACGATCGACGTCGTCATGTCGGCCGCGGGCTACGGGGACTCGGCTCCCGCGCGGCAGGTCGCGCCCGGCGTGACCGTGACCCTCACCGTGGACACGCGAGCGCTCGACGTGAAGGCCGGCGCCGTCACGTTCCGCCAGTCGCGCACCGTGCTCGGCACGCCCTTCGCGGACGCGCGTCTCACCGCGCGGTACCAGGGTGCCGGCTACCAGCCTGACTGGTCGGCCACCCCGACGGTGTCCGCGCAGTGCGCCCCGGGGACGGGCGGGGTCGTGCTCTCCGTCGGGCTGCGCAACGACTCGACCGAGGCGATGCACGTCGTCGCGCGCACGCCGTTCGGTGACCGTGACCTGGGCGACGTCGCCCCCGGGGCGAGCGCGGGCGCCGACCTCGCGACGGGCGCGCTCGCGATCAAGGCCGGCAAGGTCGAGCTCGTGCTGTCGCGCACGGTCCTCGGGGTGCCCTTCACCGAGACGCTCCCGGTGCGCTTCGACGCGGTCGACTGCGCCGTCGAGCAGCCGGCGGCGAGCCTCGTCCTCGGCGACCCGTACTACGACGCGAGGCGCGGCCACTCGTACCGCGCCGTGTCGGTGCTGCTCGACAACTCCGGGTCGAACGTCCCGGTGACGTTCCGGGTGACGGGGCACGCCAAGGGCGAGTGGACCGTCGGAGCCGGGGAGCGGCGCACCGAGAGCCTGGGCGAGGCGCCCTGGTCCGGCGCGACGTACGTCGTCCACACGCGCTCGTGGACCGAGCAGCTCAAGGTCGAGGGCTTCACCGCCGTGGCCGAGTGCGCCCCGGAGTGGCAGGCGGGCGTCTGGTACGACCACGACGCCGAGGTCTCCTACGACGGCTGGAACTACACGGCGCGCAACGGCAGCGCCTTCGTGCGACCGGACCGCGACCTGATCGGGCTCTTCTGGGAGCGCGGGGAGCGCTGCGGCGAGGGCTGACGAGCGTCGGTCGCCCCGAGCGGCGACGCGACGGGTGAGCCGGTCCGCCCTACGGCAGGACGCCTTCGAGGGCGTCGTCGACGGGCGTGTCGCCGCCGACGAGGTCGAGGACGAGCCCGGCGGACCGCGGCTCGTGGAGCACCGCGGCGAGGACGAGCGCGACGTCGTCGCGCGTCACGTCCGAGCGCTCCCCGACGGCTGCGCCGGGCTTGCGGCGCTTGCCGCGCGGCTTGTCCGTGTCCCCGACGGGCGCGAGCGCGACGAGGCCGACACCCGGGTCGTCGGTGAGGTGCCCGGGCCGCACGATGGTCCAGGCGAGGTCGTCGCGGGCGCGCAGGTCGTCCTCGGCCGCAGCCTTGGCGCGCAGGTAGGCCCAGAACACGTCGTCGACGTCGTCGGGACGCTCGTCGGCCCGCGCGGCCTCGACGCCGCGGGAGGAGACGAGGACGTAGCGCCCGACGCCCGCGCGCTCGGCGGCGTCGGCCAGCAGCGCCGCGCCGGCCCGGTCGACCGCGTCCTTGCGCGGTGCTCCGCTCCCGGGACCGGCGCCGGCCGCGAACACGACCGCGTCGACGCCCTCCAGCTCGAACGACACCGCGACGGCGTCGTCCTTCTCGAGGTCGATGAGCGCGACGTGCGCGCCCAGCTCGGTGAGGTCCGTGATCTGCGCGGCGGACCGCACGAAGGCGACGACGTCGTCGCCTCGCTCCACGAGGGTCCGGGCCAGGCGACGGCCGACCTGGCCGTGACCTCCCGCGATGACTGTGCGCATGGGCCGAACGTATCGCCGTGCGGGCGTCCGCGCCCGGTGAAGCGACGCCGTCCCGGGGCATCTGGGCAGGGACGCCGGGCGCTCCTGGGGCGGGGGTTGCGCTGCCGGGCGCGCGGTCCCCCACGTACCCCCACGTCGACCGTGGCCCGGCAGCGCGGGTCCTCAGGCGGCGTCCCCCGTGCCGCCGAGGACGACGGGGGTCTGCGGGTCGAACCGGTAGCCGAGCCCGCGGACCGTGGTGATGACGTGCTCCAGCCCGAGCTTCTCGCGCAGGCGTCGCACGTGGACGTCGATGGTGCGGCTGCCCGCGGCGACCTCGTGGTCGGCCCACACGGTCTCGAGCAGCTCGGCCCGCGTCACGACGCGGTGCGCCGTGCGGGCGAGGTACGACAGGAGCTCGAGCTCCCGGAACGTCAGGCGCGCCGACCTGCCCTCGACCGTGACCGTGCGGCCCGCGGGGTCGATGACGACGCGCGGCACGGGCGACAGGGTCGCGAGCCGCTCGCGGAACGCCGCGATGTCCTGTACGGGCGACGACGTCGTGGTCGTGGGCTCGGCGAGCGCGAGGGCCGTGTACGTCTCGGCGCTCGGCAGCCAGTCGCGGGCGAGCTCGCCGAGCGCCTCGGCGAGCTCGACGAGCTGGGCCTGCGGCTGCTCGCCCGGCGCCGCGTCGACGCCGACGTAGAGGACGAATCCCGGGTTGCGGCGCGGCGTGGCCGGGTCGGTGGCGGCCGGGCGGGCCGGCGCGAGCGCGGTGCGCGGCGCGGCGGGGTGCTGCGGTGCGAGGGCCCGGGGCGCGGCGGCGCGGGACGAGGTGCGGCGGGCGGGACGGGTAGCGGTGAGCGTCATGGGTGGCTCCGGGTGCGTCGGGCCGACGGCATCGCCGGGAGACCGGCGGGTCGGCAGGGGTCGAGGGCTGAACCGAGGTGCGGGAGAGGGTTCAGGCCTGACAACAGACGCACATGACCGCGCCCGGGAGCGCGCCGGACGGCGCGCTGGCGGGACGGGTCGAGGTGCTCACGGGAGCGAGCATGGCAGTGCACCGCGCGGTACGCCAAGAGGAGCCCGGCAACTTCTCATCATGCGGACGTTCGGAGTCTCGCGTTCCGGGCGCGGGCGGTGGCGGGGCCGTTCGACCGGGGGCTCGGTCGCGCGCGTCCGCCCAGGTGGGAGGGGTCAGACGACGCCGTAGAGGCGGTCCCCGGCGTCGCCGAGGCCCGGGACGATGTACGCCTTCTCGTTGAGGCGCTCGTCGACCGCGGCGACCACGAGCTGGACGTCCACGCGGTCGCCGACCGCGTTCTCCAGCACCTGGATCCCCTCGGGCGCCGCGAGCAGGCAGACCGCCGTGACGTCCCGCGCACCGCGCGCGAACACGTAGTCGATCGCGGCCACGAGCGTGCCGCCCGTCGCGAGCATCGGGTCCAGGAGGAACACGTGCCGACCCGTCAGGTCGTCGGGCAGGCGGTTCGCGTACGTGACCGCCTCGAGCGTCTCCTCGTCGCGCTGCATGCCGAGGAACCCGACCTCGGCCGTCGGCAGGAGGCGCGTCATGCCCTCGAGCATCCCCAGGCCTGCCCGCAGGATGGGGACGACCAGGGGACGCGGCTCCGCGAGGCGCACGCCGATCGTCGTCGTCACCGGCGTCTCGATCTCGTGCGGCTCGACCCGCACGTCGCGCGTGGCCTCGTAGGCGAGCAGCGTGACCAGCTCGTCGACGAGGAGCCGGAACGTCGGGGACGCCGTCTCCTTGTTCCGCAGGACGGTCAGCTTGTGGGCCACGAGCGGGTGGTCGGCGACGTGCAGGCGCATGGCGACAACGGTATCCGACCACGAGCCCTCCCGTACCGCCCGGTAACCGCCCGACGCGCGAGTTGTCAGCGCCTCGTCGGTCTATAGCCTGGTGACGCACCGACAGCTCTCCGTGCCACCGAGGTGTCGGCGCCTCGTCGCGGCACGCCGCGACGTGCCGCTGACACACCGGAGGTCCCGTGCCCGACGACGTCGCTCGCCCCGGCGACCCCGCCCACCCGGGCGCGGGGACGGCGTCGGGTACCGAAGGGCCGACGGGAACGACGGCGGTCGGCGGCTCCCCGGAGCCACGCGGGCTCGACCTGCCGTGGGCGGACGGGACGTTCCCGCCCGGGACCGTCGCGGGGCGCCGCCAGGTCTGGGACGCGCTCATGGGGCTCGCGCTGCACGAGGCGACCCACGCGCTCGCCAGCGACGACGTGCCCGTGGGGGCGCTCGTCGTCGGGCCGGACGGGCGGCTGCTGGGCGTGGGGCGCAACCGGCGCGAGGAGACCGGCGACCCGACCGCGCACGCCGAGGTGCTCGCGCTGCGGCAGGCCGCCGCGACGCGCGGGGAGTGGCGGCTCGAGGGCTGCACGCTCGTCGTCACGCTCGAGCCGTGCGTCATGTGCGCCGGGGCGCTCGTCCTCGCGCGCGTCGAACGGCTCGTGCTCGGCGCGTGGGACCCCAAGGCCGGCGCGACCGGCTCCGTCTGGGACCTCGTGCGCGACCAGCGCGCCAACCACGCCGTCGAGGTGGTGGGCGGCGTCCGCGAGGACGAGTGCGCCCGCCTCCTGCGCGCCTTCTTCGCGACCCAGCGCTGACGCTGACCCCCGCCGAACACGACATGAGGGTCGTTATCGAGCGGATGACGACCCTCATGTCGTGCTCGACGCGGGCTCGTGTCGTGCTCGGCGTCAGCGGGGGAGAGACTCCGCGAGCGTCGTGAGGGTCTCGGTGGTGCCGGCGTCGACCTTGAGCGTCGCGAGCGGGTCGCCGCGCGTCCAGCCGCGGTTGACGATCACGACCGGCTTGCCCGCCTTCGCCGCGTGCCGCACGAACCGCAGCCCGCTCATCACCGTCAGCGACGACCCCGCCACGAGCAGCGCGTCGCCCTCGTCGACCATCGCGTACGCCCGCTCCACCCGCTCGCGCGGCACGTTCTCCCCGAAGTACACGATCTCCGGCTTGAGCACCCCGCCGCAGAACTCGCACGGCGCGGGCCGGAAGTGCGACGTCTGCTCGATCACCGCGTCCGCGTCCGGCGCGATCTCCACGTCCGCGACGTCGCCGATGCTCTCGATGAACCCCGGGTTGAGCGCCGTCAGCCGGTCCGCGAGGTGCTCGCGCGAGATGACGCGCCCGCACTGGAGACAGATCACGCGGTCGTACCGGCCGTGCAGGTCGATGACGTTCCGGCTGCCCGCGTCCTCGTGCAGCAGGTCTACGTTCTGCGTGATCAGCCCCACGAGCACCCCCGCGTCCTCCAGCCGGGCCAGCGCACGGTGGCCCGCGTTCGGCTGCGTGCGGTGCACGTGCTGCCAGCCCACGTGGTTGCGCGCCCAGTAGTGGCGCCGGAACGCCTCGTCCTGCACGAACTGCTGGTACGTCATCGGGTTGCGCGGCGGCGAGTCCGGACCGCGGTAGTCCGGGATGCCCGAGTCCGTGGACAGGCCCGCGCCCGTCAGGGCCGTCACCCGCAGCCCGCGCAGGAGCCGCACCGCGTCCTCCGCCGTCCCCAGCGGCGGCTCCGGCTCCGTGCCCGACGGCGGCGGCTGGCTCGGGCGCCACGCGAGCCGCGACGTCAGGGTCGGGACGGTCGACCGCGGCAGGTCCGCCGCCGACGTCGCCACGTGCGCGGGGGACGAGGTCGAGGGTTCGGTGGAGTCACTCGGGTACGGCGCGGTCGGGTCGGTGGACACGTCTCCCACGGTACGACGGCGC
>NZ_JBGNYC010000053.1:0-33132 GCF_051844275.1 Cellulosimicrobium sp. CpK407 | reverse complement strand
AAGGGTCGGGGGCGGGCTGACCAACGGAAAGGCGTACTCGATCAGGGTGCGCGCCGTCGCCAACGTCGACGGCGCGAACCAGGCCGGCGAGAGCACGACCGCCAACTCGGCCACCCCGTACGGCCCGCCGCCGCGCCCGTCCGTCTCGGCGAGCGGCGGCAACGGCCAGGTGACCTTCAAGGTCTCCGGCTCGACGAACGGTCGCAACGTGACGATCACGGTCAGCGGGGCGAAGTCCGGGTCGTTCGGCATCTCCCAGTCCGCCGGCTCGGGGTCGAACACGTACACCGCGAGCGGGCTCGGCTACGGCGAGACCGCCAAGCTGTGCGCCGTCGCGAAGGACAGCGAGGGCAACACGTCCGACGAGGCGTGCGACTCCGCGACGACCGCGGAGCGCCCCAGGCCGACGCTCTACAAGCACTCCGACGCCCAGGGCGAGGAGGGGTGCGGGGACAGCTCGTGCCGCTGGCTCGGCATCGACCCCAACGGCGCGACCGGATCGGTCCAGTACCAGTGCTGGGGCTCGGACGGCGGATGGCACAGGTTCTCGCCCTCGTCGAACTACTCCAACGAGTGGTGGACCATCAATCTGAGCAACGGCCGCCAGCGGCTCCAGTGCTACTACGGCTGGCCGGGCCAGCAGGTCCAGGTGAAGTTCTCCGACGGGACGAGCACACCGGTCATGGGCTGGTAGCCCCCCGCCCGTCCGCTCTACAGCACGCAACGAGAAACGGAAACTCATGAGCACGATGACCCCCGAGCAGGCCACCTGGTTCGCTCAGACCTTCGACCGCCTCGTCGGCAACGTGGGCCAGGCCGTCCTGGGCAAGGCGCACGTGGTGCGCCTCACCCTGACGTGCATGCTCTCCGAGGGCCACATCCTCCTCGAGGACGCACCCGGCACGGGAAAGACGTCGCTCGCCCGCGCCCTCGCGGCGAGCGTCCAGGGCACGAACAACCGCATCCAGTTCACGCCCGACCTCCTTCCGTCGGACGTCACGGGCGTGACGATCTACGACCAGAAGACGGGACAGTTCGAGTTCCACCAGGGCCCGATCTTCGCGTCGATCGTGCTCGCGGACGAGATCAACCGCGCGTCGCCCAAGACGCAGTCGGCGCTCCTCGAGGTCATGGAGGAGGGGCGGGTCACCGTCGACGGCGTGGGCCACGACGTCGGGCGTCCGTTCATGGTCATCGCGACGCAGAACCCCATCGAGCAGGCCGGCACCTACCGGCTGCCCGAGGCACAGCTCGACCGCTTCCTCATGAAGGCGTCCATCGGGTACCCGGACCACGCGTCGACGGTCGAGATCCTCTCCGGTGCGTCCGTCCGCGACCGGAGCAAGACGCTCCAGCCGCTCATCACGACGCAGGCCGTGACGGAGATGGCCGAGCTCGGCGCGCGCGTGCACGTCGACGGCGCGGTCCTGGAGTACGTCTCCCGGCTCGCCGAGGAGACGCGCAACGCGCCCGAGGTCCGCGTCGGCGTCTCCGTCCGTGGCTCGCTCGCGCTCGTGCGCTGCGCGAAGGTCTGGGCCGCGGCCCACGGCCGCAACTACGTGCTGCCGGACGACATCAAGGAGCTCGCGCAGCCGGCGTGGGCGCACCGCCTCGTGCTCGACCCGGAGGCCGAGTTCGCCGGCGCCACGAACGAGGCCGTGCTCGGCCGGCTCCTCGCCGACGTCGCGGCGCCGCAGGAGCGACGCTCCGCCTGACCGGACGTACGGCGCTCCCCACGCCGTCCGCCCACTCCGCCCGTCGGGTGCCCCACGCACCGTCGACCCGGCGGACCGTCCTCCCCCGCACCGACCGAGAGCCCATCGCATGAACGCCTCACACGGCCCCTCGACCGGCCGCCCGAGCACCCGCTCGAGCAGCCCGAGCGGCAGGACCGGCACGCCACCCGCGTCGTCGGCCCTCGCCGGACTGCTCCGACCCCTCGCAGCGCCCCTCGCCCAGGTCGCGGCGCCGATCGGGCGCGCGCTGGCGCCGGTGACGAGGGCGGTCGAGCCCGTGACGTCGGCGGTCAGCCCGTTCGGCTGGGCCGCGCTCGTCGTCACCGTCGGGGCGTGGTGGGCCGGGCTCGCCCTCTCCTGGCTCGAGCTGCTGGTGGTCGCGATCCTGCTCACGGTGTCTCTGCTCGCCGCGGTCGCGTTCGTGCTGGGCCGCTTCCGCTACGCCGTCGTGCTCGACCTCGCGCAGCAGCGCGTGACGGTCGGCGACCGCGCCGTCGGCCGGCTCGACGTGCGCAACGACTCGGGCCGGCCGCTGCTCCCCTCGGTCATGGAGCTGCCGGTGGGGCAGGGCATGGCGACGTTCCCCGTGCCGCGCCTGCGTCCCCAGGCGAGCCACGAGGAGATCTTCACGGTGCCGACGCACCGGCGCTCGGTGATCTCCGTGGGACCCGTGCGCTCGGTGCGGGCGGACCCGCTCGGTCTGCTGCGCCGCGAGGTCGTCTGGACCGAGCCCGAGGAGCTCTTCGTGCACCCGCGCGTGAAGAACCTCTCGGGCTCGTCCACGGGCTTCCTCAAGGACCTCGAGGGCCGCGTCACGACGGACATCTCCAACTCGGACGTCTCGTTCCACGCGCTGCGCGACTACGTCCCGGGCGACGACCGCCGGCACATCCACTGGAAGACGACGGCCCGCACCGGGCAGCTCATGGTCCGCCAGTTCGAGGAGACCCGCCGGTCGCACCTCGCCGTGCTCCTCTCGACGCGTGCCGAGGACTACGCGCACGACGACGAGTTCGAGCTCGCCGTGAGCGCGTGCGGGTCGCTCGGCCTCCAGGCGATCAAGGAGGACCGCGGGGTCACCGTCCTCGTCAACGACGGCAACCTGCGCGGCGACCACCGCACCCGGCTGCTCGACGACCTCGCGCGCGTCGAGACGCGCGCGCAGCGGACGTCCCTCGTGGATGTCGCGCGCGTCGCGGGGCTGACGATCAGCGACGCCTCGGTCGTGGCCTTCATCGTCGGCAGCAGGGTGACGCCGACCGAGCTGCGGGCGGCGTCCGCCCGGCTTCCCCAGGACGTCCGCGTCATGGCGATCCAGTGCGTCCCCGGGGCCTCGCTCAGCCGGCACGCCATCGCGGAGCTCGTCGTCCTCACCATCGGCGAGCTCGGTGAGCTCCCCCTCGCCCTGCGGAGGCTGAACGACTGATGAGCGCTCCCAGCACCACGACGCGCGGCTCGCGCCGCGCCACCCCGGTCGGCACGCCGCCGCCGTCCTCGGGCACCTCGCAGCGCAACACGACCCGGCTGCGCGGGGCCGACACCCCGCGTGCGCTCACGGCCCTCGGGGCCGTCGACGCGCTCGCGCTCGTCCTCGTCCTCGGCGCGGTCGCCGTCGGGTTCGGGCCCGTGTGGGGGTCCACCGGGTACCTCCTCCCGGCCGCGGGGGGCGCCGTCGTCGGGCTCCTGGTCGCGTGGCTCGGCGCCTGGCGCCGGTGGTCCGCCGCCACGGTCCTCGTGGTCGCGGTCGTCGCGTACCTGCTCCTCGGTGGCGCGCTCGCGCTGCCGGCGGACGCGATCGGCGGCGTGGTCCCGTCGCTGCAGACGATCACCGACCTGCTCCGTGGCGCCGTCACGGGCTGGAAGGAGTTCGTCACCACGGTCCCGCCGCTGCACTCCTTCCCGGAGCTCGCGGTGGTCCCGTACCTCCTCATGCTCGCGACCGCGCTCCTCGCGGGGACGATCGCGTGGCGCGCGCGCCGTGCCGAGTGGGCGCTCGTCCCCGTCGTGGTCGCGTTCGTGGGGGTCATCCTCCTCGGGACCGTCATCGCGGCGTTCCCGGTGGTGCAGGGTCTCGTCGTGGGCGGCGTGGGCCTGTTGTGGGCCGGGTGGCGGGTCACGGCCGCGCGCTTCGGGGCGCACCAGATCACGACCGAGGCGAGCAAGGCCGCGACGCGGCGGCTCTGGTGGCACCGCGTGCGCACCGGCGCGGCGATGCTGGTCGTCGGCGGCGTCGCCGCGGCGTTCGCCGCGCCCGTGCTGCTCCCGGACGCGCCGCGCACCGTGCTGCGCGAGACGGTCGTGCCGCCCCTCGACCTGCACGAGTACGTGAGCCCGCTCACGGCGTTCCGCAAGTACGCCAAGGACATGCGCGAGGACGAGCTGTTCACCGTGCAGGGGCTCCCGGCAGGCGCCAAGGTCCGCCTCGCCGGTCTCGACACGTACAACGGCGTCGTCTACGACGTCTCCAGCGGGCTGCCCGGCTCGGGCGTCTACACGCGCGCGGGCGAGGAGATCGCGACCGTCGCGTCCGGGACTCCGACGCGCGTCGAGGTCCAGGTCGGGGACTACACCGGCGTGTGGGTGCCCGACGTCGGCACGCTGGAGGGCATCACCTACGGGGGCGACCGCGCGCGCGAGCTCGGCGAGACCACGTACTACAACTCGACCACGGGGACCGCGCTGACGACCGCCGGGCTGCGACCGGGCGACTCGTACACGCTCGACACGCTCGTCACGGTCGAGCCCACGGAGGACGACCTGCGGGCGGGCGCGATCGACCAGTCGATCGAGGTGCCGAGGCCGCCCAAGGACGCGCTGCCCGCGTCGCTCGCGGGCAAGGCCGCGCAGTTCATGGGGGAGGAGACCGAGCCCGTCGACCAGCTCTTCGCGCTCCGCGACGGCCTCGTGGCCAGCGGCGTCTTCTCCAGCGGGCTCGACACCCAGCCCCCCTCGCGTCCGGGCCACTCGGCGGAGCGCATCGACACGCTCCTCGCGGACGAGGAGATGGTGGGCGACGACGAGCAGTTCGCGGTGGCGCTCGCCCTCATGGCCAACCAGGCCGGCATCCCCGCGCGCGTGGTCATGGGCTTCTACCCCGACATGGAGAAGAACCCGCTCGAGCCGGGCGAGCCCTTCACCGCGACCGGGACCGACGTGCACGCGTGGGCGGAGGTGCCGTTCGTCGGCTACGGGTGGGTGCCGATCACGGCGATCCCCGACGAGGACAACAAGATCCAGCCGGAGCCCAAGAGCCTCCAGGTGCCCAAGCCCCCGATCCTCGAGGACCCGGAACCGCCGGAGGAGCCCGCCGAGGCCGAGGCCGGCAAGGTCGACGACGAGGAGAAGGAGAAGGCCGAGAGCGACGGCTTCGACTGGGGCCAGGCGGCCCTCGTCGCCGTCGCCGTGGTGGTGCCGCTCGCGCTCCTCGCCCTGCCGGTGATCCTGGTGCTCGCCTACAAGGCGCGTCGCCGGGCGCGGCGCCGCGCGGCGGCACGTCCCGTCGACCGGGTGAGCGGAGGCTGGCGCGAGGTCCTGGACACCGCGACGGACCTCGGCACGCCCGTCCCCGCCGGGTCCACGCGACGCGAGGGCGCCGGCCTCCTCTCCCAGGCGTACGGCGCGACGGCGACGATCCCGCTGGCGCACCGCGCCGACGCGACCGTCTTCGGCCAGGGCGAGCCGACCGAGCAGGAGATCGAGGCCTTCTGGGCGGACGTGGACACCGTCGTCGGGGGGCTACGCTCCTCCGTGAACCGTCGGGCCCGCGTCCGCGCCGCACTCTCGCTGCGGTCGGTCCGCGCGGCCTCCGGTTCGTCGGGTCTGCGCCGGTGGCTGCCCGGCCGCCGCGCCGGCACGAAGGGTGGCGCCGTGCCCCCGGCGGCAGGGTCGTCGTCGGAGCCGACGAGACGACAGGGAGACGAGTCATGAGCGACGTGACGTGCGCCGCGTGCGGGTCCGCGCAGTCCGCGGGGTCCGCGTTCTGCGCCGTGTGCGGGCAGCCCTTCCCCCGGACGGGTCGCCCGGTCGCCGAGCCGGCCGCAGGCCCGGTCGGCAGCGTCCAGGCCGTCGCCGCGCGCGCGGGGGCGGACCTGCCGTACGCGGCCGCCCCGCACTCGGCGCCGGACACCACGACGGAGCCCGAGGTCTACGCGGCGACCCAGAAGGCGTTCGGCCCGGCCGTCGCCGCGCCGTCGGCGTCCTCGCTCGCGACCGCCCCGTTCGCGGGGAGGGGACGGCGGTTCCTCGCCTACGTGGTCGACGTCGCCGTCCCGGGCCTCGTCGCGCTGGTGGTCGTCGTCGCGGGCCTCGCGATGGTCGGGACGCCGCTCGGCAGCGTCCAGGTCGTGACGCAGGACGAGGCCGCCGCGCTCTTCGGCAAGATCCTCGTGGTCTACGTCGTCGCCGGGGTGCTCGCGCTCGCGTGGTGGGTGGGCGTCTGGTTCTGGGAGGGCTCGACGGGCAAGACGCTCGGCAACCTCCTCACCGGCATCCGCACGGTCGACGCCGGGACGCGCGAGCCGGTCGGCTTCGGCCGGGCGGCGCTGCGCTGGATCATCGTCGGCGTCGTGCCCCTGGGCGGGATCCTCGTGGTCCTGCTCAGCCCGGGCTTCGACTCCTCCGGCCGGTCGCAGGGGTGGCACGACAAGGCGGGCCGCTCGCTCGTGCTCGACGTGCGCGGTGTCAGCCCTGCCTCCTCGTCGCCCTCCGGCTACGAGGGCGTGGCCACGCTCATGGCCGGTGCGCCCGCGGGTTCCTCCCACGGCGCGGCCGGGGCCTACGCCTCGACGCCCCAGCCCGGGTACGCCCCCGCACCGGCTCAGCCCGGGTACGCCCCCGCACCGGCTCCGACGGGGTACGCGCCCTACCCGCCCGCCCCGCTGGGCGGCCAGGCTCCTGCGGCCCCGGCGGCTCCAGGAGGCACGGCGTCGTTCGCCCCGTCGGCGCCGACGTCGCCGTCGGGTCCGGCGCCGGCCGCACCCGTCCCGGACCCCTGGGCCTTCCCGTCCTCCGCGGCGCCCGCGGGCGACGGACTGATCACGGGCGTCCCGGGCGTCGGGAGCGGGTCGACCCCGGCCGCGCCGCCGGTCCCCGCCACGCCCGCGCCCGCCGCTCCGCCGGCGGCGACGTCCCCCGCCCCCGTGGTGACGCCCGCGGCCCCCGCACCCGCCGTCGCGCCCACGCCCGAGCCCGCCGAGGCGGAGTGGGACAGCACGCGCATGACGGCGCGGGACGTCCGCGCCATGGACCCCGCACCCGACGTCTCGGTCGTCATCGAGCTCGAGTCCGGAGAGCGTCGTGCCGTCGACCGCCCGACCCTGCTCGGCCGCAACCCGCAGGCGCCCGACGACGGGCCGTGGAACCTCGTCGCGGTCGACGACCCGACGCGGTCCGTCTCCAAGACCCACGCCGAGCTCCGCGTGGACCCGAGCGGCCTGTGGCTCACGGACCGCGGCTCCACCAACGGCACCGTCGTCTCGGTGCCGGGAGCCCCGCCGCGCGTCGCCGAGCCGGGGACCCGGGTGCGCGTCCCCGTCGGAGCGACGATCCACGTCGGGGACCGCCGCATCGTCGTCCACCCCGGTGCCGCATGACGACCGAGCTGCCGGCCGAGGTCCACCTCGCCTGGGGCGCGGCGTCGCACCGGGGCGCGCGCCGGCTCCTCAACGAGGACCGGTTCCTCGTCTCGCGCTCCGTCTTCTTCGTCGCCGACGGCATGGGCGGCCACGAGGCGGGCGAGGTCGCGAGCGCGACGGCCGTCGAGGCCCTCCGACCCCTCGCCGACCTCGACGTCGTCACGCCGGACGAGGTCCGCGAGCGGATCACGGTCGCGCAGGAGAACGTGCAGGCCATCGTCACCGAGCCCGGCCGGGGGGCGGGCACCACCGTGACCGGCGTGGTCGTCTCGGAGCAGGACGGGAACCCGTACTGGCTCGTCGTCAACGTCGGCGACTCGCGCACGTACCACCTCGCCGGCGGTCGTCTCGAGCAGGTGAGCGTCGACCACTCGGAGGTCCAGGAGATGGTCGACGCCGGGCTGCTGACGCCCGCGGAGGCCCTCACGCACCCGCGGCGGCACGTCGTCACGCGCGCGCTCGGCTCGCGCAACGCCCCGCAGGTGGACTTCTGGTACCTGCCGATCGAGCGGCACGACCGCGTCCTGGTCTGCTCGGACGGCCTGACGGGCGAGCTCACGGACGAGCGGATCACGGAGGTCCTGCTCTCCACGCCCGACCCGCAGGCGGCCGCCGAGCGCCTGGTCCACGAGGCCATCGCGGCCGGGGGCCGGGATAACATCACAGTCGTCGTCGTCGACGCGACGGGCGTGTCCGACGACACGAGCGGCGGGAGCACGACGCCGCGCGACCACGCCGCGGCACCGGGTCCGGTCGTCGACGAGGACACGCTGCCCAGGGATGTTCGTCTCCAGATCGGGGGTCTGACGTGACGCTGCGCTACGTCACGGGAACCGCACGCGCCGTCGTGCGAGGCGGCACGGTCGTCGTGCTGCCGGGTCCGGTGGAGGCCTCGCTCGTCGAGCAGGTCTGGGACCAGCTCGGCACCGACGCAGGGGTCGTCGAGGTGCTCCAGGTCCTCACCGGCGCCTTCGGCTCGAGCCTGCGGACCGTGCCGCCGTTCGTGGTGGCGGTGGTCGCGGACCGTCGCGTCCACGTCGCCGCGCGCGGCCGGGTGACCGTGACCCTCGAGCTCGACGGCGGCGAGCGCGTGCGGGTCGAGGGCGAGGGCGTCACGACCTGGTCCGAGCGCGTCCTGGACGACGTCGTCGAGCTGCTCGTGCGCTCCGACACCGGTGTCGTCGGCACCCTCGACGAGGCGCCCGCCGGGGAGCCCCTGCTCGGGGACGCGGCCACGCTGCCGCTCGTCTCCGGCGTGGTCCTCGCGGGCGCCGTCGCGTGGCCGCTCGTCGAACGCCCCGCCCGGCCGGCTGCCGCGGACCTCGTGGACGACGACGCGCCCGCCGCCGAGCCCGCGCCGACCGACCGGCCCTCCTGGGGCTCGGCCACCGAGCCGACGGCGGTGGAGCCCGAGTCCGTCCCCGTGGCGGCCGCGCCGCCGCTCGGCGCGACGCTCCGCCTCCCCGAGGAGACCATCGCGCCCGAGCCGGAGTCCGACGTCCCGACCCCGCCGGTGCTCGCGGACGAGCCCGCGGCAGCGGTCGAGGGTTCCGAGGCCGCCGCGGCTCCGGAGGAGGACGACGACTACTCGCATCTGTGGGGGTCGACCATCCTGCGGACCGTCGAGGATGCCGCCGTGCGCACCGAGGACGACGAGGAGCACGACGAGCCGGCACCCCCGGACGCCGTGACCCCGCCCGTCCCGCCGGCCCCGGTCGCGGAGGAACCGCCCGTGCCGTCGCCGGTCCCGTCCGGCGACGGGCTCATCGCCGGCGTCCCGCGGGAGTGGACGGGCGCGACGCCCGCCGCGGCGCACCGCGCCGCGACGGTCCTCGACCCCGACGGCGAGCCCGCCGAGACCGAGGGAGAGCCCGGGCTCGACCACGACGGCCACACCGTGCACTCGTCCGCCATCGCGGACCTGCGCGCGGCCGCGCAGGACGCGGGCGGGGCCGCTCCGGTGCCGCCGCCGCCGTCGTTCAGCGCGCCGCCCGGCCCGGGACAGCAGCAGATCCTCGCGCGGACGTGCGCGCAGGGGCACGCGAACCCGCCGTCGCGGGACGCGTGCGCTCTCTGCGGCGGGCCCCTCGAGGGCGACGCCGCGCTGGCGGTCCGCCCGCCGCTCGGCCGCGTCGTGGTGTCGACCGGGCAGACGGTCGAGCTCGACCGTCCCGTCGTCGTGGGCCGTCGGCCGCGCACGCCCCGGTCGCAGGCGGCGGAGCTGCCCCGCCTGGTGACGGTGCCCAGCCCGCAGCAGGACATCTCGCGCTCGCACCTCGAGATCACGCTCGAGGGGTGGCACGTCCTCGTGAGCGACATGGCGACGACCAACGGGACCACGCTGCTGCGCGCGGGCCAGCCGCCGCGACGCCTGCACCCGTCGGAGCCGGTCCTCGTCGTCGACGGCGACGTCGCCGACCTCGGCGACGGCGTGACCCTCGTCTTCGAGGGGATCCGGTGAGCACCAAGCGCGCGCCGTCCCCACCGCCGGAGATCAAGGGCTTCGAGTACGTCTCGCTGGTCGGCTCGGGCGGGTTCTCCGACGTCTTCCTGTACCAGCAGCAACGCCCCCGCCGGCGGGTCGCGGTCAAGGTCCTGCTGCACGAGTGGTCCAGCCACTCGCAGCGGGCGGCGTTCGACGCCGAGGCCGACCTCATGGCGACGCTCTCGACCCACCCGTCGATCGTCACGATGTACGAGGCGGACATCGCCGACGACGGGCGCCCGTACCTCGCCATGGAGTACTGCTCGCGCCCCAACCTCGGCGCGCGGTACCGCACCGAGCGGCTCTCGGTGGCCGAGGCGCTGCGCACGGCGGTCCAGATCGCGGGTGCCGTCGAGACGGCGCACCGCGCGGGCATCCTGCACCGCGACATCAAGCCGGCGAACATCCTGGTCACCGAGTACGGCCACCCGGCGCTCACGGACTTCGGCATCTCCTCGACGGTCGACGACGCCGCGCGCGCCGAGGGCATGTCGATCCCGTGGTCCCCGCCCGAGTCGTTCGCCGAGCCGCCACGCAGCGGGATCGCGACCGACGTCTGGGCGCTCGCGGCGACGACGTACACGCTGCTCGCCGGCCGGACGCCGTTCGAGGTGCCCGGCGGCTCCAACTCGAGCGCCAACCTCATCTCGCGGATCGAGACCTCGCCGCTGCCCCCGACGGGCCGCACGGACGTCCCGGCCTCGCTCGAGCGCGTGCTCGCGACGGCGATGGCGAAGAACCCCGGGTCGCGCTACCCGACGGTCCTCGCGTTCGCGCGCGCCCTCCAGCAGGTGCAGAACGAGCTGTCGTACGCGGTCACCCCGATCGACCTGCTCGACGACTCGGGCCACGTGCAGGAGGAGGAGCCGGACGACGACGCCGGGACCCGCCTGCGCCAGGTCGTGTCGATCGACCCGTCGGGACCCGGTGGGACGTCGTCGGGACCCGTCGCGCCGAGCCGGCCGACCCAGCCCACGACGCCGCTGCGGCCGGGTCAGCCGGGCGCGCCGTGGCCCGGCCAGACCGTCGCGCCCGGACCGGCCGCCCCGCAGCAGCAGCCGGGACCGCGCGCCCCGCAGCAGCCCTACGCGCCCGCGGCCTGGAACCAGGGCGCGCCCGCGCACACCGCGGGCACCGCACCGACCTCCGTCGTCGGCGCCGGCGGGCACGCGCCCGTCGCCGAGCTCACGGACCCGTCCCGGATGTACCCCGGCGCCCGGCGCCCGGGGGCCTGGGGCCAGCCGCCCGTCGAGGACACCGTCCACCGGCCCACCGGGCCGGAGGACGGCGGGCCGGCCGCCGCGCCCGCGGAGGAGCGGTCGGGCCGCGGCGCGCTGTGGGCGACGCTCGCCGGCGTCGTCGGGGTCGCGGTCGCGGTCGGCGGGTTCTTCCTGCTGCGGCCGGACGCCCCCGTGGACGACACGGACACCGGCGGGGGCGGCGAGGAGACGGCCGCCACGGACGACGACTTCCTGCCGTCGGACAACCTCGGCGACCTCGTCCCGCCCGTGAACGATCTCGTGGGCACCTACGACCCGGCGCGCGAGGTCGCCACGTTCACGTGGGCGTACGACTCGGACAAGGCGCAGGAGGGCGACATGTTCGCCTGGAAGAAGCTCGACCCGATCGAGGACTCGCCGTACAAGGACGCGTTCGACGAGACGACCGTCGAGCTGCGGGCCAAGCCGGGCGAGCAGGTCTGCATCGAGGTCATCGTGGACCGTGACGGCAAGTTCTCCGCGGCACCCCAGAAGGCCTGCGTGACGGGGGAGGCGGCGTGAGCGAGCTCGCGGTCGAGTTCTGCGGGGAATGGTTCCGCCCGTCCGTGAACGGGGACCCGTTCGACATCGGGCGGGACGGCGACCTCGCGATCGAGGACAACCCGTACCTGCACCGCCGCTTCCTGCGCATCTCGCACGAGGGCGGCATCTGGTGGCTCGCCAACGTCGGGACGCTCATCTCCGCGACGGTGTGCGACTCGGGTGGCGGGGTGCAGTCCTGGCTCTCGCCGGGCAACCGCCTTCCGATCGTCTTCCCCACGACGTCGATCGTGTTCACGGCCGGGCCGACCACGTACGAGCTCACCGCGCAGCTGCACGGGGCGCCGTACCAGGAGATCCGCTCCGAGGACACGGAGTCGGGCGGCGCGACGACCATCGGCATGATCACCTTCACGACGAGCCAGAAGCAGCTCATCGTGGCGCTGGCCGAGCCGATGCTGCGACGCGACGGCACCGGCCTGTCGGAGATCCCGTCGTCGGCCGCGGCCGCTGCCCGCCTGGGCTGGGCGACGACGCGCTTCAACCGCAAGCTCGACAACGTGTGCGACAAGCTCGACCGGATCGGGGTCAAGGGCCTGCGCGGCGGGCCCGGAGCGCTGGCGACGAACCGCCGTGCGCGCCTCGTCGAGTACGCGGTGGCGTCGCGCCTCGTGACCTCGGCCGACCTGCCCCTGCTCGACCTCACCGACGACGGCTGACCCCCGCGGGTCCCGGCGGGCGCGCCCGACGCGCGCCCCGCCCGGTCGCGCCCTCCGCGGCGCCGCCGGACCGTCGTGGCCTCCCACCTGCCCGTCCCTCTCCCCGGACCTGAACAGGAAACTCCGTGCGAATCAAGCTCACGCTGCACCGCCCTGACGCCAGCACGACCAACGTCGCCGTCACGGCGGACGCGACGGCCACGGTGCGCGACGTCGCCGAGGCGCTGTTCGCGGGCGACCCCACCCGGTCGGGCACCGCCGTCCCGGACCGGCTCACGCTCCAGGTCGGCACCGCGCCGTCGGGGTCCGGGCAGGGGCGCGTGCTGTCCCCGACGAGCGACCTCACCGAGGCGGGGCTGCGGTCCGGGTCGACGGTGTCGATCGTGCGCGTCTCCGAGCAGTTCGACGCGCCTGGGCAGGACCGCGGCGCGGCCGTCGCCGTCCTGCGCGTGCTCGAGGGGCCGGACGCGGGGCGCGAGTTCCCGCTGCCCGTGGGGACGAGCTACCTCGGCCGCGACCGCAACATGGACATCCGGCTGAGCGACCCGCAGATCTCCAAGCGGCACGCCCGCCTCACGGTCGGCGAGACGATCGAGATCACGGACACCAACTCGGCCAACGGGCTCGTCATGGGCGGCCAGCGCATGACGCGCTCGACGCTCACGTCGTCGGACACGGTGACGATCGGCAGCACGGTCGTGTCCGTCGTCGCGCTGCACCGCACGACGAGCCTCGCGCCGACGAGCCCGGTCGTCGAGTTCAACCGGTCCCCGCGCGTCGTCGCGCGCTTCCCGGAGCGCAAGCTCAAGGCGCCCAAGCCGCCGCAGCCGCCGGAGCCGCAGCGCTTCCCCTACCTGGCCATGGTCGCGCCGCTCCTCATGGGCGCGATCCTCTACTCCGTCACGCGCAACGTCCTGTCGATCGTCTTCGTCGGCCTGAGCCCGATCCTCATGCTCGGTAACTACCTCGACCAGAAGGTGCAGGCGAGGCGCAAGCTCAAGGCGCAGCGCGAGCAGTTCGAGGCGGGGGTCGTCGCGATGCGCGAGACGATCGACCGCACGCACGCCGTCGAGCGCGCCGTGCGCCTCTCGGAGGCGCCGTCGGTGGGCGACACGGTCGACGCGGTCCGGCGCCTCGGCGGGCTGATGTGGACGCACCGCCCGGAGCACGACGCGTTCCTGACGGTCCGGATCGGGCTCGGCGCCGCGCCGTCGCGCACCCAGCTCGAGCAGCCGGGCGAGAACAACACGCTGCCGGAGTACTGGAACGAGCTGGAGAAGCTGCACGCCCAGTGCGCGACGATCTCGGGCGTCCCGGTCGTCGCGCGCCTGCGCACGGACGGCGCGCTCGGCGTCGCCGGTGCGGGGTCCGCGGTCGACGCCGTCGCGCGCGGGATCCTCGTCCAGCTCGCGGGCCTGCACTCGCCGTCGGAGCTCGTGCTCGCGGCCATGACGTCGCAGCGCTCGCGCGCCGACTGGGAGTGGCTCGAGTGGCTGCCGCACACCGGGTCGCCGCACAGCCCGCTGGGTGGCGACCACCTGGCCGACAACCCGGGCGCCGCGCAGGCGCTGCTGTCGCAGCTCGAGGACCTGGTCGAGGCGCGCGGGGCAGATCTCGACACGCACGCCGAGCTGCGCGGGCCGATCGACCCCGAGGAGGGCGAGGACACGCCCAAGCCGGTGCTGCCGACCGTCGTCGTGCTCGTCGAGGACGACGCCCCGGTGGACCGCTCGCGCCTCACGCGCCTCGTGGAGCGCGGCGCGGACGCGGGCGTGCACGTCGTCTGGGTCGCCCCCTCGGTCGAGCAGCTCCCGGCCGCGTGCCGCACGTTCGTCCTCGTGGACACCGTCGACGCCGCGGCCGCGCCGGGTGCCACCGCGGGCGCCACGAGCGGCGAGGTCCGGGTCGGCCGCCTGTCGTTCCCCGTGGCGTGCGAGACGGTCGACCTCGCGACGGCCCACGAGGTGGCGCGCATCCTGGCCCCGGTGGTCGACGTCGGCGCGCCCGTCGACGACGACTCCGACCTCCCGCGCTCGGTCTCGTACCTCACGCTCGCGGGTACCGCGCTGGCCGAGGACCCGGGCCGCCTCATCGACGCGTGGCGCGAGAACGGCTCCCTGACGCCGCGCGACGGCTCGCCGCCCGTGCGGCGCAAGGCGCCGACGAACCTGCGCGGCCTCGTCGGGCACTCGGGGACGGAGCCCCTCTACCTCGACCTGCGCACGCAGGGCCCGCACGCGCTCGTGGGCGGGACGACCGGTGCGGGCAAGTCGGAGTTCCTCCAGTCCTGGGTGCTCGGCATGGCCGCCGCCCACAGCCCGGACCGCGTGACGTTCCTCTTCGTCGACTACAAGGGCGGCGCCGCGTTCGCGGACTGCGTGCACCTCCCGCACACCGTCGGCCTCGTCACCGACCTGTCGCCGCACCTGGTGCGCCGCGCCCTCACGTCGCTGCGCGCCGAGCTGCGCTACCGCGAGCACCTGCTCAACCGGAAGAAGGCCAAGGACCTCGCCTCGCTGGAGCGGACCGGCGACCCCGACGCGCCGCCGAGCCTGCTCATCGTGGTCGACGAGTTCGCGGCCCTCGTCAACGAGGTCCCGGAGTTCGTCGACGGCGTCGTGGACGTCGCCCAGCGTGGTCGCTCGCTCGGCCTGCACCTCATCCTCGCGACGCAGCGTCCGGCCGGCGTCATCAAGGACAACCTGCGCGCGAACACGAACCTGCGCGTCGCGCTGCGCATGGCCGACGAGGACGACTCGACGGACATCCTCGGCATCCCGATGGCCGCGCACTTCGACCCGTCGATCCCGGGCCGCGGCGCCGTGAAGACCGGCCCCGGGCGCATCACGCCGTTCCAGACCGGCTACGCGGGCGGATGGACGACCTCGCGCCCCGAGCGGCCCCGCATCGACGTCCAGGAGATGGCGTTCGGCTCCGACATCCGCTGGGAGCTGCCCGAGCCCGAGGTCGAGGAGGTCACCGACCCGGGTCCCAACGACATCGCCCGGGTGGTCGCGACGATCTCGCGGGCCGCGACGGAGGCCGCGGTCCCGATGCCGCGCAAGCCCTGGCTGGCCGAGCTCGCCCCGACCTACGACCTCGCGCGCCTGCCCAACCCGCGCACCGACACGATGCTCCTCCTCGGCGTGGAGGACGACCCGACGACCCAGGCGCAGCCCACGGTCTTCTACGAGCCCGACCGCGACGGCAACATGGCGATCTACGGCACGGGCGGCTCGGGCAAGAGCGCGACCCTGCGGACGATCGCCGTCTCCGCGGCGATCACGGCGCGCGGCGGCCCCGTCCAGGTCTACGCGATCGACGCGGGCGCGAGCGGCCTGCGCATGCTCGAGGACCTGCCCCACGTCGGCGCGGTCATCGCGGGCGACGACGAGGAGCGCGTCCAGCGCGTGCTGCGCACGCTGCGCGACCTCGTCGACGAGCGCTCGGCCCGGTACGCCTCGGTCCGTGCGGGCAGCCTCGACGAGTACCGGCGCCTCGCGAACGCCCCCGACGAGCCGCGCATCCTGCTGCTGGTCGACGGGATCGGCGCGTTCCGCGAGTCCTACGAGTTCCGGCCCGCGCACGCGTTCCCCGTGTGGGGCGCGTTCACGGCGATCGCGACCGACGGCCGCCAGGTCGGCGTGCACGTCGTCGTCGCGGGCGACCGCGCGGCGTCGGTCCCGACGTCGCTGGGGTCGACGATCCAGAAGCGGCTCGTGCTGCGCCTGGCGAGCGAGGACGACTACCTGACGCTCGGCGTCCCCAAGGACGTCCTGTCGCTCACGTCCCCGCCCGGCCGCGGTGTGCTCGACGAGAACGAGGTCCAGATCGCGGTCCTGGGCGGCGACCCGAACGTGGCGCTGCAGGCGCGCGAGCTGGGCAAGCTGCGCGACGCGATGACGCGCCTCGGCATCCAGCAGGCGCCGGGCGTCGAGCGGCTGCCCGACAGCTTCGCGCTGGACACGCTGCCCGAGGTCACGGGGGGCCGGCCGACCATCGGTCTCGACGACCTCGACATCGCCCCGGTGGCGCTGCCCGCCCGGGGGACGTTCATGCTCTCGGGTCCGCCCGGGGGCGGTCGCACGACGGCGCTCGTCACCATCGCCCAGGCGGTGCGCCGGGCGCGCGCGGGCCGGGTCGTGTACCTCTCGCCGCGCCGCACGAGCATCTCGGCGCTCGACGCGTGGGACACGGCGGCGACGTCGCCCGAGGAGGTCGTGACGCTCCTCGAGTCGCTCACGCAGGCGCTCGACGGCGGGTCGCTGCGGCCCGGTGCGCTCACCGTGCTCGTCGAGTCGGTGACGGAGTTCACGGGGACGCCGGCGGAGCAGCCGCTCGTCGCGTTCGTGCGGGCCGCCACGCGTGCCGAGCAGCTCGTCGTGGGCGAGGCCGAGTCGTCGACCTGGGGGCAGGCGTGGGCCATCGCGCAGCCGTTCAAGGCGGGTCGCAGCGGTCTGCTCCTCACGCCGGGCGACCTCGACGGCGACACGTTGCTCGGGACCGGTCTCGGCCGGACCCGGCGCGCGGACTTCCCGCCGGGACGAGGCTTCCTCGTCGTCTCCGGGAGGGCGCGCAAGCTGCACGTCGCGCTCCCGCGGTAGCGACGTGACGCCCGTGGGGACCTCATGGGGACACCTCCCCATCGACGGGGCTCGCGGGCCGATGGTTGAGTAGGGCCATCGACAACGGGACGACGTCCACGCAGGGTGGGGGTCGAGACACAGAAGGAGAACACCATGGCTGGTGGCATGTGGGGCGCGAACGTCGAGGAGCTGCGTGGGCTCGGTCAGACGCTGCAGCAGAAGGCGGACGAGATCCGCACGACCATGCAGAACCTGAACTCGCAGATCCAGAGCGTGCCGTGGGAGGGCCCCGACGCCCAGCAGTTCAAGGGCAGCGACTGGCCGGCCGCGCAGACGCAGCTCAACAACGTCGCGCAGACGCTGACGGACGCGGGCCAGAAGGCCACGCAGAACGCGCAGCAGCAGGAGCAGGCTTCGAACAGCTGATCCGCTGAGCTCCACGCAGGGCGCGGGACCCGGGACGGGTCCCGCGCCCTGCGTGTGCCCGGGGTCGGACGTGGCGCGCTGACGGGCGGCCGGGCGGTCGGTGGTCCGACGGTCTGCGAGACTGCTGGCGCGCCCCGCGCCGCCGGCGCGCGACGAGAGCGACCGAGAGGACCTGACGCATGGCCGAGCTGCGCTACCCGAGCGACGACTTCCCCGCGCCCGTGGGGGTGCGGCTCGACGCGCCCGACCGCTGGGTTCCGCTGCCCCACGTCGCCCTGCCGCTCGCGCTCGGGCGCGAGGTCGAGGAGGGGGAGTTCAACCCGAACGTCATCGTCGTGGTCTCGCGCATCCGGGCCGAGCAGACGCTCGACGACGCGCACGCCGAGGTGCTGCGCAAGCTCAAGCCGCTGCCGCGGCTGCGTCAGCTCGACGGCGGCGACGTGGACGTGGACGGCCTGCCGGGGCGGTGGGTCGAGGCGTCCTTCAAGGGCGGCGGGGGAGCGGTGCTGGTGCAGTCGGTGCGGACGGTCGTCGTCCCGCGCGGGCCGGTGGCCGACCTCGTCCAGACGACGGGGACGTGCACGCTCCTCCAGCACCCGTGGGCCGCGGCGGAGATCCGCGCGATCCAGGAGAGCCTGCGCGTCGACCGCTGACCCGGCGTTACATTCGCCCGGATCACAAGACGAGGTATCCACCAGGCGAGACCGGTGAGACCCTGGTCATGGAGGAGAGGGCCCGAGTGAGGCGACCCTCACCCCAGTCGTACAATCGAGAGGTCTCCTGCGGCCGGTACCCACTCCGGTCGACGCGGAACGGCCCGTCGGCCGCGCGGGAGAGACCCCCGTCCTCGACCGGAAGGCGCACCGTCCTGTGAGCAGCATCCGTCCACTGCGCGTCGCGATCGTCGGCGCTGGTCCCGCCGGGATCTACGCCGCGGACATCCTGTCCAAGACCGACCTCGACGTGAGCATCGACCTGTTCGAGCGTCTGCCTGCGCCGTTCGGCCTCGTGCGCTACGGCGTCGCGCCGGACCACCCGCGCATCAAGCAGATCATCGTGGCGCTCCACAAGGTGCTGAGCCGCGGCGACATCCGCCTGCTCGCGAACGTGGACTACGGCGTCGACCTCAAGCTGGACGACCTGCGCCAGTACTACGACGCGGTGATCTTCTCCACGGGATCGATCCGCGACGCGGCCCTGCCGATCGAGGGCATCGACCTGCCGGGCTCGTATGGCGCGGCCGACTTCGTGTCCTGGTACGACGGTCACCCCGACGTCCCGCGCACGTGGCCGCTCGAGGCGCAGCAGGTCGCGGTCCTCGGGGCCGGCAACGTGGCGCTCGACGTCGCGCGCGTGCTCGCCAAGCACGCGGACGACCTGCTGCCGACCGAGGTCCCGCAGAACGTCTACGAGATCCTCAAGGCCTCGCCGGTCACGGACGTGCACGTCTTCGCCCGCCGCGGGCCGGCGCAGGCCAAGTTCTCGCCGCTCGAGCTGCGGGAGCTGGGCCACGTCCCCGACGTCGACGTCATCGTGTACCCGGAGGACTTCGAGTTCGACGAGGGGTCGATGGCGGCCATCAGCTCGTCCAACCAGACCAAGCAGGTCGTCAAGACCCTCACGGACTGGACGCTCAAGGACCCGAGCGAGAACACGGCGTCGCGCCGCCTGCACCTGCACTTCCTCCACGCGCCGGCGGCGGTCCTCGGCGACGGCAAGGTCGAGGCGCTGCGCACCGAGCGCACGCGGCTCAACGGCGACGGCACCGTCTCCGGCACGGGCGAGTTCCACGAGTGGCCCGTGCAGGCCGTGTACCGCGCGGTCGGTTACTTCGGGTCGCCGCTGCCGGAGATCCCGTTCGACGAGCTCAAGGGCGTCATCCCGAACCGCGAGGGCCGGGTCATCGACATCGACGGCGAGCACATCCCCGGCGTGTACGCGACGGGCTGGATCAAGCGCGGCCCCGTCGGCCTCATCGGCCACACCAAGTCGGACGCCTCCGAGACGATCCGCCACCTCGTCGAGGACGTCACCGGTGCGGGCGACGGCGGCGACGTCGCGGCCGCGGACCTCGCGGCGGGGCGCGTCGCCCCGCTCGGGGACCCCGAGGCCGTCGTGGAGTTCCTCCGCGAGCGCGGCGTCGACCACATCGAGTGGTCCGGCTGGGAGCTGCTCGACGCGTACGAGCGCTCCCTCGGCGAGCCGCACGGGCGCGAGCGCATCAAGGTCGTGCCGCGCGAGGACATGATCCGCGTGGCGCGCGGCGAGACGCAGGTCGGCTGACCCGACGGTCGCGCCCGAGCACCTGAGCACGACGGCGCCCCACCCGCTCCGGGTGGGGCGCCGTCGTCGTCGTGCCCGGGAACGGGACGGTCGCCTCGGGCGTTCATCAGGTGGGCGTCGACGGGGTCGGCGCCCGTCGGGTGCCCGGCGGACCACGCGGGTGCCCGAGGCGCGGAAGGGAGCACAGCGTGGGGCGTCAGCACTTCAACGGTCTCAAGACGGCCGGCCTGTTCGGCGTCATGTGGGCCATCGTCCTCGGCCTCTGGGCGCTGTTCGGCGCCAGGGCGAACCTGCTGTGGCTGTTCGTCGGCATCGGGCTCGTGACGACGTTCTACGGGTACTGGAACTCCGACAAGATCGCGATCCGCGCGATGCACGCGCGCCCCGTGAGCGAGCTCGAGCAGCCCGCGATGTACCGGATCGTGCGCGAGCTCTCGACGGAGGCGCGCCAGCCGATGCCCCGCCTCTACGTCTCGCCGACGCAGGCGCCCAACGCGTTCGCGACGGGCCGCAACCCCAGGAACGCGGCCGTGTGCTGCACGGAGGGCATCCTGCGCCTCCTCGACGAGCGCGAGCTGCGCGGGGTGCTCGGGCACGAGCTCATGCACGTGTACAACCGCGACATCCTCACGTCGTCGGTCGCGGGCGCGCTGGCGGGCGTGATCACGTCGCTCGCGCAGTTCCTGCTGATCTTCGGCGGTGACCGCGACCGCGGCGGCAACCCGCTCGCGGCGATCGCGATGGTCGTCCTCGCGCCCGTCGCGGCGATGCTGATCCAGCTCGCCATCTCGCGCACGCGCGAGTACGACGCCGACGAGGACGGCGCGAAGCTCACGGGCGACCCGCTCGCCCTCGCGTCCGCGCTGCGCAAGCTCGACGCGGGCACGCAGCGGGCCCCGCTCCCGCAGAACCGCGACCTCGTGGACGTCTCGCACCTCATGATCGCGAACCCGTTCCGCGGTGCGGGCGTCGCCAAGATGTTCGCGACCCATCCCCCGATGGCGGAGCGCATCAAGCGGCTCGAGACGATGGCCGGCCACGGCCCGGGCTACGGCGGGATCACCTACCACTGACGGGTGCGGGGCGGCGTGCCGGGCGGGGCCACGGACGCGGCAGACGCGCGGCGCCGACACGCGGGGCAGGTGGCACGATGACCCCGCGCCCCGCCGCCGGACGCATCTCGCGCGCGACCTCGCCCTCGTGCTCCTCGCCGTCGGCGGGCCCACGCTCGTGCTGCGCCAACGGCACGGCCGCGGGTGGATCGTCGACGACGTGGTCACCGCGGTGACGGTCTCGGGTCTCGTGTGCCTGTCCGCGGCGGTCGGTCTCGCGTTGACGCGGCGCGCGCCCGGCCCGGTCGCGCGCGAGACGGCGCTCTACGTCGTCGTGGGCGTCTTCACCGGCGTCGGGGCGGCCGTCGGCACGTGGCGCGTCCTCGACGACCAGGCGCTCGCGCAGGGCTGGGTCGGCCTGCTCGCCGCGTACGTCGCGGTCGCCCTCCACGTCGGCCTGGGGGTCACGGCGCGGAGGCGCCGCCCGGCGCGCTGACCCCCAGCGCGTCGAGGAGGATGGCGGCAACGCCGTCGTCGTCGTTCGCGGCGGTGCGGTCGGTCGCCGCGGCCAGGACGTCGGGGTGCGCGTTCGCGACGGCGAACGATCGGCCCGCCCAGCGCAGCATGGGCAGGTCGTTGGGCATGTCCCCGAACGCCCAGACGTCGCGGGCGTCGACGCCGAGCCGGGCGCACCAGCGCGCGAGCGCGGCGTCCTTCGTCACGGCCGGGGCGAGCAGCTCGGCGAGGCCCGCCGCCCCGGAGTAGGCGAGGTGAGCCCGGTCGCCGACCGCGTCGCGCACGCGCGCGAAGAACGTCTCCTGCGCCGTCGTCTGCCCGTCCGCAACGACGACGGGCTGCGTCGCGGGGGCGTCCTCGACCGGCGCGCCGGGGTCCCGCGCGAGGATCTTGCCGACGGGCTGCCGGGTGACGGTGCCGGGGGTGGCGCCGGGCGCGGCGAGCGTCGACTCGACCACGGCGACGACGTCCGAGTCGTCGTCCGGGGTGGAGCGGAAGCCCGGGTCGAACGTCGGCCCGTCGACTCGCTCGAACGCGAGCGCGACGCCCGGCACGGCGGCGCGCAGGTCGGCGACGAGCGCGGCCGCCTCGTCCGGGGCGAAGCCGCACACGTCGAGCGGGCTCGCGGTGGCCAGGTCCCACACCGCCGCGCCGCCGAGGCAGATGACGTGGCCGTGCCCGCCGACGACGTCGGCGAGCTGGTCGAGCCAGCGCGGTGGGCGCGCCGTGACGAACACCACCTCCACCCCGGCGTCCTCGGCGGCGCGCAGCGCGGCGCGCGTGCGCTCCGAGACGGTCCCGTCGGACCGCAGGAGCGTGCCGTCGAGGTCCGTCGCGACCACGCGCGGGAGCGCGCTCGACGACGCGGCCGGACGACCCGGTGCGACCGGGCGCGCGCCGCCGTCGGGCAGGGTCACGGCGAGCGCTACCGGTAGTTGGTGAACTGCAGCGCGACGTCGAGGTCGGCGCTCTTGAGCAGCGCGATGACGGCCTGCAGGTCGTCGCGCGACTTGCTCGTCACGCGGACCTCGTCGCCCGTGATCTGGGTCTTGACGGCCTTGGGCGCCTCGTCGCGGATGATCTTGGTGATCTTCTTCGCGTTCTCGCTCGACAGGCCCTCCTTGAGGGTCGCCGCGAGGCGGTACTCCTTGCCCGACGCCTTGGGCTCCTTGTCGCCCGTGTCGAGGGACTTGAGGGAGATGCCGCGCTTGATGAGCTTGGTCTCGAAGACGTCGAGGATGGCGAGCACGCGCTCGGCCGAGTTGGCGGTCATCACGATGCTCTCGCCGCTCCACGCGATCGACGCGCCGACGTTGCGGAAGTCGTAGCGCTGCGCGACCTCCTTGGCCGCCTGGTTCAGCGCGTTGTCGACCTCCTGGCGGTCGACCTTGCTCACGATGTCGAACGACGAGTCGGCCATGGGTGGTCCTCTCTCGGGCCGGAACGGGTGCTGGGTCCCACCGTAGTCGAGCGGGCTCAGGCTCGGGTCGCGAGACGCGTCGCGCGCGCCGCCCGCAGCCCGTCGACGGAGAGCACGACGAGCGCGGCCCACACGAGCCCGAAGCCGGCCCACCGGGTCGGCGACATGGGCTCGTGGAACACGAGGAGGCCGACGAGGAACTGCAGCGCCGGGCCGAGGTACTGCAGGAGCCCGACGACGCTCAGCGGGAGCCGTCGCGCGGCGGCGCTGAAGAGGAGCAGCGGCAGGGCCGTGACGATCCCGGCGGACGCCAGGAGGAGCGCGTGGCCGGCCCCCTCGGCGCCGAAGGTGCCGGCGCCCGTCGTGCCGAGCCAGACCAGGTACGCCAGGGCGACGGGGGTGAGCACGGCCGTCTCCACGGCGAGGCCCGGCAGCGCCTCGACCGTCCGGCCCACGCGGTTCTTCACGAGGCCGTAGAGACCGAACGAGCCCGCGAGCGCGAGCGCGATCCACGGCAGCCCTCCCGAGCCGGTGCTGATGACGACCACGGCGGCGACGCCGATGCCGACGGCCGCCCACTGCGCCGGGCGCAGCCGCTCGCGCAGCACGGCGACGGCGAGCAGGACCGTGACGAGCGGGTTGATGAAGTACCCGAGCGCGGCGTCGAGCACGTGGCCGCTGAGCACGCCGTACACGTAGACGGTCCAGTTGGTCACGATGAGGACGGCGGCGACGGCGAGCACGCCGAGCGTGCGCGGGGTGCGCAGCGCGGTGACGAACCCGCCGAGCTGGCGCGTCGCGGCGAGGAGCACGAGGCAGAAGAGCAGGCTCCACACGACCCGGTGCGCGATGATCTCGAGCGGCGCCGCCGGCTCCAGGAGCGGGAAGTAAAGGGGCATCGCGCCCCAGAGGAAGAACGCGCCGGCACCGAGCAGGAGGCCCCAGCGGTCGGTCGGGGCGGGGGCGCCGCGCGGGGGGCCCGACGGCGCGGCCGGAGCGGGCGCGGACGGTGCGGCGGTGGGGGCGGGGCCGGGGGTCCCGGTGCCGGGGAGGTGGTCCGGCGCGGGGGAGGGGTGGGTCACCGCACCACTCTACGGACGGGTGCCCACAGGCGGATTTCGCACCTGGTCCGGTCGGGCTGTATCGTTGGCACGCCCGCACGGCAGGGGCTGCACCTGGTGCAGCCGCTCTCGGCGAGCGACAACTCCACACGGCAGGTTGCCCGAGCGGCCAAAGGGATCTGACTGTAAATCAGACGGCTCAGCCTTCGGGGGTTCGAATCCCTCACCTGCCACCGGAACGGCGGGGCGTCACCTACGGGTGGCGCCCCGTCGTCGTCGTCCCGGACGGCGCGCGGCGCCGGTGGAGAGCGAGGCCGGAGTGCCCAGGAACGGCGGAACGGCGCCGATTTCGTTCGACGCCGTGTTCCGTGTAGAGTTTTCCGCGCTGCCCCGATAGCTCAGTCGGCAGAGCATCTCCATGGTAAGGAGAAGGTCAAGGGTTCGATTCCCTTTCGGGGCTCTGTGGTGACGCGGGGTCGTCTTGCTGGAATACTGCGAGACGGCCTCGCGTTCAGTCACGCGGCGGGGTAGCTCAGATGGTTAGAGCGCACGACTCATAATCGTGAGGTCGCGGGTTCGATCCCCGCCTCCGCTACCACTTTCGACAACCTCGCACGGCGGCCGGCGTCGTGCGACCTGCACAGCACATGCGCCCTCCGGAGGCGCGAGAGGTGGCTCACTACCGTGGCAAGCAAGAGCGCTGACGTTCGCCCCAAGATCACGCTGGCCTGCGTGGACTGCAAGGAGCGCAACTACATCACGAAGAAGAACCGTCGCAACGACCCGGACCGCCTGGAGCTCGCGAAGTTCTGCCCGCGCTGCGGCAAGCACACCGCGCACCGCGAGACCCGCTGAGCCTCCGGCTCCGCGCCCGCGCACCGCAGTGAGCGTCAACCTGGCCTACGTCGGCCGCGAGTACCCCGCCAACGCGCCGTACTCGGTGGGACGCGAGAAGCTGCGCGAGTTCTCCGGCGCCGTCGGCGCCACCCACCCCGTGCACCACGACCTCGTGGCGGCGCGGGGTGCTGGCTATCCGGACCTCGTCGCACCTCCGACCTTCGCGGTCGTCGTCGCCCAGCGGGCGGAGGGGCAGCTCATCGAGGACCCGGAGGCGGGCATCGACTTCTCGCGCGTCGTCCACGCGGACGAGCGCTTCACGCACCACCGGCCGATCGTCGCGGGCGACGAGCTCGTGACCGTGCTGCACGTGGACTCGATCGTCGAGCGAGCCGGCCTCGCCATGGTCACCACGCGCTGCGAGATCGCCGCGCTCCTGCCCGACGGCGGTACCGAGCCGGTCTCGACCGTCACCTCCACCCTCGCCGTCCGCGGGGAGGGCGCATGAGCACCGACGTCACTCGCCCCGTCCTCGCCGACCTCTCCGTCGGCGACGTGATCGGGACGCGCACGGTCGAGGTCGACCGCGCGCGCCTCGTCCGCTACGCCGGCGCGAGCGGCGACTTCAACCCGATCCACTGGAACGACGCCTTCGCGACGGAGGTCGGTCTGCCGGGCGTCATCGCGCACGGCATGTTCACCATGGGCGCCGCCGTCGCGCTGGTCGAGGACTGGGCCGGTGACCCGGGCGCCGTCGTCGACTACCAGACGCGCTTCACGCGCCCCGTGGCCGTGCCGAACCCCGGCGTCGCGACGCTGGAGGTCACCGGCACCGTCGGCGCCGTGGACGCCGACGCCGGCACCGTCCGCGTCGACCTCACGGTCACGTTCGAGGGTGCGCGCGTCCTCGGCAAGACGCAGGCCGTCGTCCGCCTCTGACCCGAGGTCGCCTCGGGCGACCCCGCGCTCCCGACGCCACGAGGGCGCCGCACCCGGCCGGGTGCGGCGCCCTCGTCGTCCCGCTCGGACTCAGCAGGTCTCCCAGCAGTCGGGGCCGCCGCTCTCCCGGGGCGGCCCGGCGACCTCCCCCTCGTCGAGGTACGTGGTGTGCTCCACGACGTGCTGCAGCGCGGCACCCTCGTCGCTCGTCCCCGCGGTCGGGTCGTCGGCGGTGGGCTCGGAGCCGGACGTGCCGAGGTCGACGTCGAAGGTGAGCTCGAGGAAGCGGTGCTCGGTGGTGTCGTAGACGAGGCGCACGATCCGGTTGCTCTGGTCCTCGCCCACCCACTCGAGACCCTCTCCGGTGCGACCCTGCGTGTCCTGGACGGCACCCAACGGGGTGCTGCCCGTCAGCCCGTTCAGGGTGGCCCAGAGCCCGTCGCGCACGGCGGGCGAGGTCGGCCCGCTCGTGAGGAGGTTCCACGTCTTCTGGGCGAGCGCGTCCTCGTTCACCGACCCGAGCTCCGCCCGGATGCTGTCGCGCAGGAGCGCGTCGAGCTCCGCGGGGTCCGTCGGGAGCGTGGCGAGCGCGTCCCAGCTGAGCCGGACGAGCTCCCCGTCGACGACGAGCGACCCGAACGTCGAGCCGGGCCAGGGCTCCAGGGCCTCGTCGCCTTCCAACGCTCGGTACGAGTCGCCCTCCGGGTCGCGGGCGGTCCAGTACGTGATGCCCTGCGTGCTCTCTTCCGTCCGTCCGTCGCTGGTCGTGTTCGTCGTGGTCGTCAGGGTCCGGACGCGCCAGTACGGCCCGTCGGAGGGTCCGTTGCCCTGCGGTCTCCCGTCGGGACCCAGGGCCGCGGCGTCGCCGCCGCTCGCCGGGGCGAGCTGCGAGGGATGGGTGGGACTGGGCTCCGCCCAGTAGCTCGCCGCGCCCACCCCGCCGGCGACGACCGCGAGCGCGCACAGGCCCGAGACCAGGGTGCGGCGCCGCCGTCGGGTGCGACGGGCCGTCGGGAGCACGCGGTCGGTGTCGACGTCGATGCGGGGGGCGAGCGTGTCGACCCGCGCACGGAGCGCGTGGACGAACGTCTCGTCGTCGGTCGGAAGGGTGCCGGTCATGGCTGCCTCCTGTCGGTCTGGTCGCTGGTCGGGTGGTGCGGCAGGCGGGCGGTGCGCAGCGCACCGCCCCGCGCGTCGGCGGGATCGGCGGCGCCGAGGTCGTCCGCGACCTCTCTCTCGCTCAGCCCGACGAGGTGGCGCAGCACGACGATCCGGCGCTGGCGGGCCGTGAGCGTCGCGAGCGCGCGGACGAGGACGTCCCGCTCGGCGTGCTGGTCGGCCCGGGCGTCGCTCGCGGTCTCGGGGAGGTCGGGCGGGGCGACGAGCACCTCGCGGCGTCGGCGGCGCCACGTGTCGACCCGCAGGTTCGCGAGCGTGCGGCGGGCGTAGGCGTACGGGTCGCGCTCGCGCGCCGTGCGCCAGTGCAGGTACGTCCGGGTGAGTGCCTGCTGGACGAGCTCGTCGGCCAGGTGCACGTCGCCGCACAGCAGCCACGCGGTGCGCGCGAGCCGCGGTGCGGCGCTCGCCATGAAGTCGCTGAACTCCTGCTCGTGCGAGGTGACGGCGCGCACGACGGGGAGGACGGCGTCCGGGGGTGGGCTCTCGTCGGGCTCGTCGTCGGCCGAGAGGGCGATCGCGTTCACGGTCATGACTGTCACACGCGTGGCCGCGCCGGAAGGTTGAGTCTCGTGCCGAGACCGGAGCGCAGATTTCGACATCGTTCGCCACGGCCCGCCCCCTTTCGCCATGGGAACGCTCCCACTACCGTGGGTCGCGCACCTCACGACGTCGAAGGAGACGCTCATGACCCAGCACGGCGGCCGCGCCGCACCCCACGAACCTCGCGATCTCGACCCCGCTCCCGCGCCCTCGCGGGGGCTCGACCGTCGCGCCGTCCTCGCGCTCGGCGGAGCGCTCGCGCTCGCCGGGCTCACGGCGACCCCGGCGGCGGCACGACCGGGCGCGACCCTGCCCGCGGCAGCGGGCGCCGTCGGGCAGACGGCCGGTGGCCCGACGCGGAGCCGCGCGGCGTCGGTCCAGCGCGCCCACGGCTTCCTCGCCGCGGCGACCGACGCCTACCCCGAGGTCAACCCCGGCCCGCGGCTCGCGCAGTCCTACGCCGACCAGCTCGGCCTGTTCTCCACGGCGTTCGTCTACGACAACGCCCTCGCCGTCCTCGCGACGCTCACGGCGGGGCGCCGCTACCTCGACCGCGCCCGCGCGCTCGGCGACGGGCTCGTGTTCGCGCTCGAGAACGACCCCGACCACGACGACGGCCGCCTGCGTCAGGCGTACAACGTCGGGCCGTACACGTTCTACGACGGCACGCCGCAGGAGCACGGCCTCGTGCTGCCCGACGGGACGGCGAACGTCGGGTGGCAGTTCGGCTTCCTCGGGACGGCGGTCGGGGACATGGCCTGGCCCGGCATCGCCCTGCTGCACCTGTACGCGGCGACGCGCGACGCGCGCTACCGGGACGCCGCGCTGCGGATCGGCGAGTGGATCGTCGCGCACACGTGGTCCCGGGCGCCCCTCGGCGGCTTCTCGTTCGGCGTCGACGGCGCGAACGTCCCGATCCCCAACGGCTCGACCGAGCACAACATCGACTGCGTCGCGTTCTTCCGCCAGCTCGGCTCCGTGACGCGCGACCGGCGCTGGGACCGGGCCGCCGAGCACGCCCGTGCGTTCGTCGACCGCATGTGGGAGCCCGACGGCGGCTACCTGTACACCGGCACGAACGACGGCACCGAGATCAACCGGGACCCGCTCCCGCTCGACCCGCAGACGTGGGGCTGGCTCGCGCTGCGCGAGCGCCGCTACGCCCGCGCGCTCGACTGGGCGGACGACGCGCTGGCCGCACGGGACGTCGCGGGCGAGGGCGTGTCGCAGCTCCCCGCCGGGACGGTCGTCGAGGGCGTGACGTTCTCGAGCGCCAGCCTCACGTCGAGCGCGTCGTACAACGGGCTGCCGGTGCACCAGCAGGGGGTGTGGCTGGAGGGCACGGCGCAGCTCGCGTCGGCGCTCGCGGACCGCGGGGCGCGCGGGCGGGGGAACCGCGACGACCGGCGGCGGGGACGCCGCGGCTGCGAGCGGGACGACGACCGGGTCCGGGCCGAGGGTCTGCTGCGCGAGGTGCAGGGCGTGCAGGAGGGCGTCGGCGCCGGTCAGACGATGGGCGGCGCGGCGCTGCCGGACCGCGGCGGCGTCGTCGCCGCGTCGAGCCTGCTCGACTCGGGCTTCGGGTTCGGGTACTTCCAGGTGCAGCACGTCGGGGCGACGTCCTGGTACGTCATGGCGGCCGCGCGGGCGAACCCGCTGCAGCCCGGTCGCCTCGGCTGACCCGCCGGTGTCAGGTGGTGGGGGCGGGGCCCGTCGTCGTCCCCACCACGAGCTCGACGTCGAGCTCGGCCGTCGTCGGGCTCTCGCCCGCGAGCTGGCGGATGACGGCGACACCGAGCTCGGAGCCCTTGCGGGCGAGCGGCTGGTGGACGCTCGTGAGGACGTCCGGGGCGAGCCAGGGCAGGTCGAGCCCGTCGAACCCCGCTACGGAGACGTCGTCGGGCACCCGCAGGCCGAGCTCGCGCGCGGCGAGCAGGGCGCCCGCGGCGAGCAGGTCGGAGTGGGCGATGACCGCCGTGGGTCGGGTGGCGGGGTCGGCCGGCTCGGTCGACCCGTCCGCGCCCGGGCGTCCCAGGAGGGCCAGCGTCGCGGAGCGGCCGTGCTCGACGAGCGACGCCTCGGTCTCCCAGCTCGCGACGGGCTCGACGACGTCCCGCACGCCCGCGAGCCGGTTCGCCGTCGGCGTACGGTCCACCTGGGCGAGCCGCCGCGCGTCGATCGGCCCGCTGCGGTCGGAGTTGTCGAGGGGGAGCGAGACCTCCGCGATGCGGGCGTGGCCCAGGTCGACGAGGTGCCGTACGGCGTCGGCCGTCCCGACCCGGTCGCGGATCGCGACGAGCGGGGTGCCCTCGACCGCGCGTCCCTCCCCGATGACGACGGGCACGCCGCGCCGCTGGAGCGCGGCGAGCGTCGCGTCGTCCGACCCCACGCCCCACACGAGGACGGCGACGTCCATGGCCGCGCTCTCGACGAGGGGGTCGACGGCGCGGGCCGGGTCGTCCGACGGGATGCCGGGGATGAGGAGGACGCCGAGGCCGTTCTCGCCGAGGGTCGAGACGAGGCCGTCGAGCACCTGGACGGCGACGGGGTCCCGGAACGCTCGGCGGAGCTGGTCGCCGACGACGACGCCCACGACGCCGGACCGCCCCGACCGGAGCTGGCGGCCGAGCGGGTTGGGCCCCGTGTACCCGAGCTCCTTCGCCGCGTCGAGCACCCGGGCCCGGGTCTCGGGGGTGATCGGTCCCGCGCCGGAGAAGGCGAGCGACGCCGTCGAGACGGAGACGCCGGCGAGCTCGGCGACCTTCGCGAGCGTGGGGCGGTGGGCCGACGGCCCGGCCGCGGGCTCCCGGTTCCCGGGGGTGTCGCTCATCACGCTCCCTGCCTCCCGCGCGCGCGGGATTCTCGATTGACGCGCGGCCAGCGTACCCGCACACTGGTGACCATGCCTCGAATCGATTCGAAGCGCACCCTCGTCCGTCGGATCGAATCGATTCGAGGAGGTGCTGCGCAGTCACCGACCGACCTCCTGTCCGACCCCCGCGCCCTGTCCCGGGCGCGCTGGGTCCTGCTGGGCGTGTTCGCGCTCAACGGCGGCATGATGTCGAGCTGGCTCGCGCGCATCCCCTCGGTGCGCGACGCGCTCGGCCTCACCCCCGCCGACCTCGGCGTCGTGCTGCTCGCGGGTGCCGTCGGTGCGCTCGCCACGGTCACCGCCGCCGGCCCCTTCGTCACGCGCTTCGGCGGCCGCGTCGCGTTCGCCGTCTCCGCGGTCCTGTTCGGCGTCGCGTTCCTGCTGCTCGGCCTCGGCCCCGCGACGGGCTCCGTCCCGCTGCTCGCCGCGGGCATCTTCGTCAACGGCATGGCGTTCTCGCTCGGCAACGTCCCGATGAACGTCGAGAGCGCGGGCATCGAGCGGCGCGTCGGGCGCACCATCCTGCCCCAGTTCCACGCCGCGTTCTCCGTCGGCGCCGTCGTCGGCTCGCTCGTCGGCGCGGCCTGCGCCCACGCGCAGGTCCCCGTGCTCGTCCAGTTCGTCGCGACGGGCGCCGTCGCCATGGCCTGGCGCCTCGCCGCGATCCCCGCGACGGTCCACGACACGCTCCCGACGCGCGCCCCGGCGGACGCTCCCGCCCCGGTCGAGGCGCTCGGCGACGCCGTCGTCGACGTCGAGACGGCCGGGCTCCGCGCGCGCCTCGCCCGTCGTGGCGCACGGCTCGGGGCGGCGCTCTCGGCCTGGCGCGAGCCGCGCACGCTGCTCATCGGCCTCGTCATCCTCTCGGCCGCGCTGTCCGAGGGGTCGGCCAACGACTGGCTCTCGCTCGCCGTCGTCGACGGGTTCGCGCAGACCGAGGCCGTCGGGGCCGTCGTGTTCGGCACGTTCGTCGCGGCCATGACGGTCATGCGGCTCGCCGGGACCCGCCTCATCGACCGCTTCGGCCGCGTGACCGTGCTCCGCGCCTCGGGCGTCGCGTCGATCGCCGGGCTGCTCCTCTTCGGGTTCGCGCCGACGCTCCCGCTCGCCGGGGCCGGGGTCGTGCTCTGGGGCTTCGGTGCGGCGCTCGCGGTGCCCGTCGGCATCGCCGCCGCGTCCGACGAGCCGCTGCGCGCCGCCAGCCGCGTGTCCGTCGTGTCCGCGTTCGCGTCGATGGCGTCGCTCGCCGCACCGCCCCTGCTCGGGCTCGCCGCCGAGGCCATGGGCGCGCGCCACGCGCTCGTGCTCATCGTCGCCGCGATGGTCCTCAGCGTCCTCCTCGCGCGCCAGGTCACGCCCCTGCGCACCCCGGCCGCGCTCGCCGCCCGGGCGCCGCGTCGCCCGGCGGGTGTGGACGACGGCGTGCCGTCCGGGGTGGAGGATGGACCCGAGACCGACGCACCGGTCGCCGTGGACGCCGTCGACCGCACGGTCGACGTCGACCGGGACGGCGCGACCGGCGCCGTCCCGGACGAGGCCGACGACGCGCACCGCCCCCGCCGGGCGCGCCGGCCCCGCGCGACGCCCCGCACCGGGGCGTCCGTCACCGTCCGCCGTGCCGCCGCCCGTCGCCCCCGAAACCGCCTGTCGCACCGTCGCGAGGAGACCTCCGCATGACCGCCGCCCGCACCGACCGTCGTGTCGTCGCGCTCGCCACCTGGGCCGTGTTCGCGGTCTTCTTCCTCAACGGCTTCAACTTCGCGACCTGGGCGTCCCGCCTGCCCGCGGTCCGGGACTCCCTCGGCTTCACCGAGGCCCAGATGGGCCTCCTGCTGCTCTTCATGGCCGTCGGCTCGCTGCTCGCGCTGCCGCTCTCCGGCATGGTCGTGCAGCGGCTCGGCGCGTCGAAGGCGGTCACGCTGTTCGCCGTGACCAACGTCGTCGGCCTCGTCACCGCCGTCACGGGCGTGGCCACGGGGGAGGACGTCGTCGTGCGGGTCGGGCTCTTCCTCGCCGGCATCGGCACGGGCGTGTGGGACGCCGCGATGAACCTCGAGGGCGCCGCCGTCGAGCAGCGGCTCGGCAAGGCGATCATGCCGCGCTTCCACGCCGGCTTCTCGTTCGGCACCATGGCGGGCGCGGGCGTCGGGGCCCTCATGGCCGCGCTGCACGTCCCGGTCCAGGCGCACCTCACGGCCGCCGTCGTGCTGAGCCTCCTCGGCGTCCTGTGGTGCGTGCGGTTCTTCCTCCCGGCCGGGCAGGTGGACCACGCCGTCGTCGACGCGTCGGAGGACGCCGCGGGCTCGGACCCCGCCGCCGCGGCGGGGAGCGGCGCACCCCTCACCGCGTCGGAGAACGCGCGCGGCGCGCTCAGCGCGTGGACCGAGCCGCGCACGCTCCTCATCGGGCTCGTCGTCCTCGCCGCCGCGCTCACCGAGGGCGCCGCGAACGACTGGGTCAGCCTCGCCGTCGTCGACGGCTTCGAGACGTCCGACGCGATGGGGGCGGTCGGCCTCGCCGTGTTCCTCACGGCCATGACCGGGATGCGCCTGCTCGGCACGGGGCTGCTCGACCGGTACGGCCGCGTCACCGTGCTGCGGCTCGGGGCGGCGCTCGCCCTCGTCGGGCTGCTGCTCTTCACGCTCTCGCCGAGCATCTGGCTCGCGCTGCTCGGCGTCGTCGCGTGGGGCATGGGCGCGGCGCTCGGCTTCCCCGTCGGGATGAGCGCCGCGTCCGACGACCCCGCGCGCGCCGCCGTGCGCGTGAGCGTCGTCGCGACCATCGGCTACTCCGCGTTCTTCATGGGCCCGCCCCTCATCGGGTTCCTCGCCGAGCACGTCGGCTACCGCGCCGCGCTCCTCGTCATCGCGGTGCCCGTGGTCGTCGGACTGCTGGTCGTCGGCGCCACCCGCCCCCTCCCGACCGCGGCCGGCTCCGCGGGCCAGCAGGCCGCCCAGCGCTCCGAGGAGACCCCCAACCGCTGACCCGCACCGACCGCAGGGCTTGCCGAGGTAGAGCCCTGGTCGGCCGAGGTAGAGGCGTGGTTTGCCGAGGTAGAGCCGTGGTCGTGGCCGACGGCGGTCTGGTC
>NZ_JBGNYC010000052.1:0-34069 GCF_051844275.1 Cellulosimicrobium sp. CpK407 | reverse complement strand
GCTCACCCGGGCAGCTGCCCGCGGTGACAGGTTCGCGACGACGGTCCGCGACGCGGCCGGCAACCGCGGTTCTGCTTCGGTCGACCAGGGCTCTACCTCGCGCGACCACGGCTCTACCTCGCGCGACCAGGGCTCTACCTCGCGACGCCGGTTCTCCGACGGCGTGCGGTAACGACAGGCGGGCCGTCAAGAGTCTTGATGTCGAGACACATCGAGTACCCTCGCGTCATGGAGCAGCAGCACGAGGACGAGGTCGACCGCATCGTCGCGGCGTGGCAGCGCGAGCGCCCCGACCTCGACGTCGAGCCGCTCACGGTGTTCTCGCGCGTCGACCGGCTCGCCCGGCACCTCGACCGCGCGCGGCGTACGGCGTTCGCGCGGGGGCACCTGGAGACGTGGGAGTTCGACGTGCTGTCGGCGCTGCGTCGGGCCGGCGAGCCGTACCGCCTGTCGCCCGGGGCGCTGGTCACGCAGACGCTCGTGACGAGCGGGACCATGACGAACCGCATCGACCGGCTCGAGGAGCGCGGGCTCGTCGTGCGCCGCCGGTCCCCCGACGACCGGCGCGGCGTGCTCGTGGAGCTCACGCCCGAGGGGCTGGAGCGCGTCGACACGGCGATGACCGACCTGCTCGCGGTGGAGGCCCGCATCCTCGACGCGCTGGAGCCCGGGGGCCGCCCTGCGCTCGCGGCGCTCCTGCGTACAGTCGTAGGACAGTTCGACGACTGACCGACGGCCCGGCTGATCGGGCGGGCGGCGTCGACGCGCCCGCACCCGGAGGTCACCGCCCGATGCCGCCGCCCCGCCCGATCACGTTCCGCGGCGGGATCGACGGCGTGCTGCTCGTCGCGGTGCTGCTGGTCGCGGTCAACCTGCGCGCGCCGCTCACGGCGCTGCCGCCGGTCGTCGCGGACGTCGCGGCGGACCTGCACCTCACCGCGGCGGCCGCGGGACTGCTCACGGGCATCCCCGTGCTCTGCTTCGCCGTGGCGACGCCAGCGGTCGCGGGGCTGCTGGGGCGGTCGTCGCTGCGCACCGCGATCGCGGTCGCGCTCGGGCTGATCCTCGCCGGGACGCTCCTGCGCTCGGCGGACCTCTCCGCCCTCGGCACGGCTGGCCTCGGCACCGCCGGGACGTTCGCCGGGACGGTGCTCCTGGGGCTCGGCATCACGACGGCGAACCTCGCCGTCCCGATGATCGCGCAGCGCGACTTCCCCGGGCACGTCGCGACGGTGACGGGCCTGTACACGGCGGCGATCAACGTGGGGACCGTCGCGACGACCGCGCTCACCGCGCCCCTGGCCGACGCCGTCGGGTGGCGCTGGGCGCTCGCGTCCTGGTCCGCCCTCGCGGTCGTCGCGCTCGCGTGGTGGCTGCGCGCGGTCCCGCGCGAACCGAGCGGGCCCGGGCGGGCGACGACCACCCCGGCGAGCCGGCCGGCGTCGGGCACGACGGCACCCGACCCCGGAGAGCGGCCCGCACCGCACGACGCGGGTGGTGGGGACGACGGCACCTCCCCCGACCCGGGCAGGCTCGCCTCCGCGGCCGCGGAGGGCGTCACGGGCACCGACCCCGCCGCCGCCCGCGAGCGCCACGTCCTCGCGACGCCGTTCACGTGGTGGCTGTGCGCGATGTTCGCGCTCCAGTCGTCGAGCTTCTACGCGCTCACGGCGTGGCTGCCGCTCATCCTGGAGGACCTGGCGGGGATCCCCCGCGCGGCGTCGGGCGGGGCGGCGTCGCTGTTCCAGGGGTTCGCGATCGTCGGCGGGCTCGCCGTGCCGCTCGCGGTGCGGCGATGGTCGCTGCGTCAGAGCTTCGCCGTGATCGCGGTGCTGTGGCTGACGCTGCCGGTCGGTCTGCTCGTCGCGCCGGACCTGTGGGCGGTGTGGGCGTCGATGGCCGGGATCGCACAGGCGGCGAACTTCGTGGTCATCTTCACGCTCGTCGCGCAACGCTTCCCGACCGTCCGCCGGGGACGTCAGGCCTCGGCGACGGTGCAGTCGGCGGGCTACTGCCTCGCGGCGGTCGCCCCGACCCTGGCCGGGGCCCTGCACACGGCGACCGGGACGTGGACGACGCCGGTCGCCGTCGTGCTCGGCGCGCTCGTGCTCATGACGGGGATCGGGCTCGCCCTCACGGGATCCCCCCGCTCTCACGCGAGGTAGCCGCCACCGCTCTACCTCGGGAGACCACGGCTCCACCTCGCGCGACCACGGGTCTACCTCGCGCGACCAGGGCTCTACCTCGTGCCTCGCCCCCTCGGCGGGCACCCCGCCCTTGACCCGCGCGTCGAGGCGTGTTTATGGTGTACACATCGTTTATGCCATACACGCCCGTGTGCGCCGCACACCGGCCAGCACGTCCGACCGAGAAGGAGAAGGCGATGACCGAACCGATGATCGCCGTGCAGGGGCTCGAGAAGTCCTACGGCGACCACGCCGTGCTGCGCGGCGTCGACCTGACCGTGCGCCGCGGCGAGATCTTCGCGCTGCTCGGGCCCAACGGCGCCGGCAAGACCACGACCGTCAACATCCTCACGACCCTCGTCCGCCCCGACGGCGGCACGGCCCGCGTCGCGGGGGCCGACGTCGTGCACGACGCGGCGCGCGTGCGCGAGACCATCGCGCTCACGGGCCAGTACGCGTCGGTGGACGAGTTCCAGACGGGCCGCGAGAACCTCGTCATGATGGGCGAGCTCGCCCACCTGCCCCGGCGCTCGGTGCGTCGACGCGCGGACGAGCTCCTCGCCCGCTTCGACCTCGCCGACGCCGCCGACCGCCGCGTCGGGACGTACTCGGGCGGCATGCGCCGCCGCCTCGACCTCGCGATCAGCCTCGTCGCCGACCCGGCCGTCCTCGTCCTGGACGAGCCGACGACGGGGCTCGACCCCGCCTCGCGCGCCCAGCTCTGGGACGTGGTGCGCGGCCTGGCGGCCGACGGCACGACGGTCCTGCTCACGACCCAGTACCTGGAGGAGGCCGACCGCCTCGCCGACACGATCGCCGTCCTGCACGACGGCCGCGTCGCCGCGCGCGGCACGGCCGCCGAGCTCAAGGCGCTCGTCGCCGGCGACCACGTCCGGGTCGCGTTCGACGACCCCGCGAGCCTCGCGGCCGCCGTCGGGCTCGCGCCGGCGCTGGGGCTCGCCCGCACGACCACGGACGACAAGGACCTGTCGCTCACCGCGCCGAGCGACGACCCCGTCCGCACGATCCGCGACGTCCTCGCCGCGGCCGACTCCCACGACCTCGCCGTCGTCGGGGTCAGCGTCGTCAAGCCCACGCTCGACGACGTCTTCCTCGCTCTGACCCGGAAGGAGGGCGCCCGATGAGCGCCACCACGCCCACGCTCGCGACGTCGCCCGCGCGCCCGCCGCGCACCGCCGCACGCGCCCGGCAGACACCCGCGACCGCCGCGCGCGACGTGCGGACGATGGTCGCGCGCGAGACGCGCCGCCAGCTCCGCAGCGTCGACGGCCTCATCACCGCGTTCGTGCTGCCCGTGATGATCATGCTGGTCTTCGTCGTCATCTTCGGCGGCGCGATCGGTGGGGACGACTACATCGACTACGTCGTCCCGGGCGTGCTCGTCATGTGCCTCGGGTTCGGCTCGGCGACGGCCGCCGTGGGGGTCGCGCAGGACATGACCTCGGGCACGATCGACCGGTTCAAGACGCTGCCGATCTTCGGGCCGTCCGCGCTGTGGGGGCACGTCGTGGCGAGCGTGGCGCGCAACCTCGCGTCCGCGGTCGTCGTCGTGGCCGTCGCGCTCGCGCTGGGCTTCCGGCCCGACGCCGGGCTCGGCGACTGGCTGGGCCTCGTCGCGTTCGCCGTGCTCGCGGTGCTCACGTTCACGTGGCTGAGCGTCGCGCTCGGTCTGGTGCTGAGCGTCGAGGCGTCGCAGTCGGTGAACTTCCTGTTCCTGTTCGTGCCCTACCTCAGCTCGGGCTTCGTCGAGATCGACACGATGCCCTCGTGGCTGCACGGCTTCGCCGAGAACCAGCCGTTCACGCCGATCATCGAGACCTTCCGCGGCCTCCTCGCGGGGTCGCCCGACGCGACGACGGTCCTCACGGCCGTGGCGTGGCTCGTGGGCTTCCTGGTCGTGAGCTGCGCCGCCGGCTCCGTCCTCTACCGCCGCCGAACGGCCCGCTGACCCCTCCGCCGAGCAGGTGGTCCTGGCACGTCCAGCCGACCCGGACGAGCCAGGACCACCTGCTCGCGGCACCGGGACGGCCTGGTCGGCGACCGGTACGCACTGGTTCGGCACCGGTCGGGGGAGGATGAACCCATGACGGACGCACCCGACCTCCCGCCCCGGCTCGCGCTCGCGTGGGGCGTCGCCGAACGGCCCGAGCGCACGCCCAAGCGCGAGCTGAGCATCGAGCGGATCGTCGACACCGCCATCGAGATCGCGGACGCCGACGGGCTCGGCGCGGTCTCCATGGCGAAGGTCGCGCAGAGCCTCGGCTTCACGACGATGTCGCTCTACCGGTACGTGACGAGCAAGGACGACCTGCTGCTGCTCATGCAGGAGGCGGCGCTCGACGTCGAGTACCCGCCCGCGCACGAGCCCGCGGACTGGCGCGCGGAGCTGCGCGAGTGGGCGCAGTTCACCATGGCGGTGTTCGCGTCCCACCCGTGGTTCCTCGACATCCCGGTGACCGGCGCGCCGCTCACGCCGAACAACCTGCGCGGGGCCGACAGCGCCCTGCGCGCCCTGCGCTCCACGCCGCTCGCCGACGAGGAGAAGATGTCGGTCATCCTGCTCGTGAGCGGCTACGCGCGGAACGCCGCCCGACTGCAGTCGGACCTGGCCCGCGCGGTCACCGAGGCCGGGGCCGACGAGACCGTCCTGGGCGGCGGCTGGGGCGGCGCGTTGCGCGACCTCGTCGACGAGGTGCGCTTCCCCTACCTGCGCCCGCTCGTGGAGGCGGGGACGTACGCCGAGGAGGGCGCGATCGACGACACCGCGTGGGGCCTCGAGCGCGTGCTCGACGGGATCGCGGTCTACGTGGACGCCCGCGCGGCAGGAGCCCCGGGCGCGGGGCGCCGCGCCCCGGCGTCCGACGACCCGCCGGCCCCGGCGGAGGCCGCGGGGACCGACCCGCGCGACGCCGTCGCCCCGGTCGAGATGGCGGTGCACGTCAAGGACCCGAAGGTGAAGAAGGCGACGCTCAAGCGGCGCGACGCCGAGCGTCGCGTCCGCGAGGCGCAGAAGAAGGTGCGCGAGCTCGAGAAGGCGCTGCGCGAGGCGGAGAAGGCCGAGCGCGAGACGGCGCGGGCTGCGGTGGAGAAGGCACGCGGCTGACCCAGGGGCGGCACCGCCACCGCGAGAGAGCGACGCACCGCCGAGATCGCGCCCCTGGGAACCAGGGGTCGCTCTCGCGGCGGTGCGTCGCTCTCGCGGCGGTGCGTCGCTCTCTCGGCGACGAGCTCACTCGGCGAGCGCGAAGCCCGTCGTCCAGGACGTCTTCTCCGCCGCGGCGAGCGTGAGCTGCAGGAAGCCGAGGGCCTCGAGCTCGTGAGCGCGCTTCAGCGACCCGGCGTCGACCACGCGGACGCCGGCGACGGCGCCGGCGAGCGCCGCCTTGGCCTCCGCGTCGTCGCCCGCGACGAGGACCGTCGTCGGGAGCGGGCCGACCTGCCCGGAGGCGAGGGTCGCGGCGAAGTTGGTGTTGAACGCCTTGAGCACGCGCGCCCCGGGAACGCGCTGCTGGAGCTGCGCCGCGGCCGACGAGCCGTCGGGCACGACGAGGGAGTCGAAGGTGGCGAAGTCGAGCGGGTTGGTGATGTCGACGACGACCTTGCCGTCGAGGCGGTCGGCGTAGAGGTCGACGACCTCCGCCACGGCCCCGTACGGGAGGGCGAGGACGACGACGTCGCCGGTGAGCTCGTCGCCGATCGTGCCGGCCGCGACCCGGGGGTCGAGGTCGGTCGCCTCGCGCGTGAGGACCTGCACCGTGCTTCCCGCGGCGAGCGCGAGACCGGCGATCGCCGAGCCCATGGTGCCGGCGCCGATGATGGTGATGCTGCTCATGGTGGCTTCCTTCCTCTGCCGGCCGCCCGGTCGGCTCTTAGTTGTTGCTACAACCATCACCGTACGGGGCTAAACTTGTAGCGTCAACTATTACGATGGTCACACCGGAGGAGGCACCATGACGACAGAACCCCGCTGGCTCGACGACCGGCAGCTCGACGCGTGGAAGCGGCTCGTGGCCGTGGTCGAGCTGCTCCCGGGCGTCCTGGACTCCCAGCTCCGGCGCGACGCCGACCTGAGCCACTTCGAGTACTACGTGCTCGCCATGCTCTCCGAGGCACGCGACCGCACCCTGCGCATGACCGACCTCGCGGGGGCCACCAACGCGACCCTCCCCCGGCTCTCCCACGTCGTGGCCCGGCTCGAGAAGCGCGGGCTCGTCGAGCGCGTCCCGTGCCCCGAGGACCGGCGCGCCACCAACGCGCACCTCACCGACGCCGGGTGGACCAAGCTCGTCGCGACGGCGCCGGGCCACGTCGCGACCGTCCGCGACCACGTGATCGACGCGCTCACGCCCGACCAGGTCGAGCAGCTCGACGCCATCGCGGGCGCGATCCTCCAGCGCGTGGACCCCGACGACCGCATGGGCTTCCTGCGCCGCTGACCGCGGGCGCCCGGACTCGTCAGCCCGCGACCTCCGCCGCCTCGAGCCAGGCTGCCTCCAGCTCGTCCTTCTCGGCCGCGAGCGCGCGCAGCTCGGCGTCGAGCTCCGCGACCGCGGTGAAGTCCGTCGCGTTCGCGGCGATCTTCTCGTGCAGGCGGCCCTCGGCCTCGGCGATCTTCGACAGCCTCCGCTCGATGCGGTTGATCTCCTTCTTCGCGGCCCGGACCTCGGCGGCGCTCGGACCGGCCAGGTCGGGCGCGTCCTGCGCGCCGTCCGCGCCGCCGTCGGCCCCGGCGCCCGCCGCGGACGCGAAGCCGCTCGACGACGCTCCCGCCCCCGCGAGCGCCGCGCGCCGCAGCTCGAGGTACTGCTCGACGCCGCCCGGCAGGTCCCGCACCTTGCCGTCCCCGAGCAGCGCGACCTGGCGGTCCGCGACGCGCTCCAGCAGGTAGCGGTCGTGCGAGACGACGATCAGCGTGCCGGGCCAGCCGTCGAGCAGGTCCTCGAGCGCGGCGAGCGTGTCGGTGTCGAGGTCGTTCGTCGGCTCGTCGAGCAGGAGCACGTTGGGCTCGGCGACGAGCAGTCGCAGGAGCTGGAGGCGGCGGCGCTCGCCGCCCGAGAGGTCGCGCACGAGGGTCTGCGACCGCTCGCGCGTGAACCCGAGCCGCTCGACGAGCTGGGACGCCGTGAGCTCCTTGCCGTCCACGACGACCGACCGCTTCTCGTCCTCGATCACCTGGATCACGCGGGACCCGGCGATGTCGTCGAGCTCGCCGACGTCCTGGGACAGCTCGGCGACGTGGACCGTCTTGCCGCGCTTGACGCGGCCCGCGTCGGGCTCGCGCCGCCCGGCGAGCAGGGCGAGGAGCGTCGTCTTGCCCGCGCCGTTGACCCCGACGACGCCGTACCGGTCGCCGGGCCCGAGGCGCCACGTGACGTCGTCGAGCAGCACGCGCTCGCCCGCGTCCTCTCCGGGCGCACCGCGCCGCGGGACCGCGACGGTGACGTCCTCCAGGTCGAGCACGTCCTTGCCGAGCCGCTTGGTCGCGGTGCGCGTGAGCTCGAGCGTGTCGCGCGGGGGCGGCACGTCGGCGATGAGCGCCGCGGCCGCGTCGAGGCGGAACTTGGGCTTCGACGTGCGCGCGGGCGCACCGCGACGCAGCCACGCGAGCTCCTTGCGCAGCAGGTTGTCGCGCTTCTCCGCCGCGACGGCGGCGGTCCGCTGGCGCTCGGCGCGCGCGAGCACGTAGGCGGCGTACCCGCCCTCGTAGCCCTCCACCGCGCCGGAGCCGTCGCCACGCACCTCCCACATGCGCGAGCAGACGGCGTCGAGGAACCAGCGGTCGTGGGTCACCACGACGAGCGCGCCCTTCGCGCCCGGGCGCGCGAACCGGTCGCCCAGGTGCGCGGCGAGCCACGCGACGCCCTCGACGTCGAGGTGGTTCGTGGGCTCGTCGAGGAACAGCACGTCGTGGTCGGCGACGAGGAGGGCCGCGAGCGCGACGCGGCGCCGCTGCCCGCCCGACAGCGTGTCCGCGGGAGCGTCGAGGTCGAGGTCGGCCAGCAGGCCGGCGTGAACGGTGCGGACGCTCGCGTCCGACGCCCACGCGTGCGTCGCGGCGTCGCCGTGCACGAGGTCGCGGATCGTCGCGCCGGTGCCGACGTCGTCGCGCTGGTCGAGCAGGCCCACCCGCAGCCCGCCCACCCGGGTGACCCGGCCGCCGTCGGGCTGCTGCGTGCCCGCGAGCAGGCGCAGGAGCGTGGACTTGCCGGCGCCGTTGGGGCCGACGATGCCGACGCGGTCGCCGTCGTCGAGGCCGAGCGAGACGTCGTCGAGCAGGGTGCGGGTGCCGACGGTCAGCGAGATGCCGTCGGCGCCGAGAAGGTGAGCCACGCCGTCGAGGGTAGTCGGACGGGCGACCGCGTCGTGCCCGCGCCGGCGATGGGGACCCCTCCCCCTTGCCGCGGCGGTCGAGGTGTCCGAGGGTGGCTGGAGCATCCGTCTCGTCCGACCAAGGGATCCCATGTCGTTCTACGGCGCCGACGTCGCCGCGCTCCGCGGTCTCGCGAATACCTTCCAGGACCGCGCGGCGGCGCTGGACACCCTGACGGCGTCGCTGCGTGCCGCCGTGACCACGACCCCGTGGGCCGGTCCGGACGCGGACGCCCTGCGCGCACGCTGGCACGGCGAGATGGAGGCGGCCCTGCGCTCGGCGTCCGGCCTGCTCGACGACGGCGCGCAGCGGCTGCGCACCCAGGCCGAGCAGCAGGAGGGCGCGAGCGCCGCGGACGGCGGGTTCTCCGGCGGTGGCGGCTCCGGGGGCGCCGGCGGCGGCCGCACCGACCCGCCGTGGATCCCCAGCCTTCCCGGCATCCCTCGACCGCCGACGCTGCAGGAGCCGCCGCCCACGATCGTGGCGACGGAGCACGTCGTGTACGAGCAGGGCGGGGGCGTCGGTCCGTTCGAGGGGACCGCGGGCGTCGAGTACCGCATCGACGAGCTCTCCGACGGGACGTTCCGGGTCACGCAGCTCGCCGGCATGACCGGCGGCGTCGGCGCGGGCACTCCGACCCCGTACGTCGAGGCCCACGCGAACGAGCACGACGTGAACCTGGGCGGCCAGGCGAGCGCGTCCGGGGGCGCCGTGCTCAACGTGGGGACCGAGTACACCTTCCAGTCCCAGGACGAGGTCGACGAGTTCCTCGCCTACCAGCGGCGTCAGACGATGCACTACATGGGCCCGCAGCTCGGGTCGTACGAGCCCCCCGCCCCCGACGCCACGATCGTCGAGGGCGGTGCCTACGCGACCGGCTCGGGCGGGGCGGCGATCGTGCCCATGGCCGGTGGCAGCGCCGAGGTACCCGTCGAGGGCCTCGTCGGGACGCGCGTCGAGCACGGCACGGGTCTCACGACCGTCTACGTCCGCGGCGAGGCGGGCGCGAGCATCGAGGGGACCGGGATGATCCCGGGCAGCCAGGACGTCGGAGGGCCCGGGGTCTACGCGGTCACGTACGACGCGCAGGGGAACGTCGTGCCCAACCCGCCGAGCTCCCTCGTCACGACGCCCCCCGGCGGGACGGTCGTGAAGGAGGAGCGCCTCGGGTTCTCCGCCGGCACGCCCCTGCCCGTCGTCGGCGGCGGGAGCGTCACGGCGGGCGGGACGCGCACCCGCACCGAGTACCCCGGCCAGGGCTGATCGGCGGCCCCTACTTCAGTCCCGTGTGTGCCAGGCCCTGGACGAACTGCTTCTGCGCGACGAGGAACACCGCGAGGACCGGCAGGACCGTGAGCGTCGTCGCGGCGAGCTGGACGTTCCACATCGGGCCGCCGTAGGCGTCGACGTACTGCGTGAGCGCCTGCGGGAGCGTGAACCGGTCCTTGCTGGACAGGTACACGATCGGCTCGAGGTAGAGGTTCCACGACTTGAGGAACGTGAAGATCGCGACGGCCGAGATCGCCGAGCGCGACAGCGGGAACGCGATGCGCCAGAAGATCCCCCAGCGCCCGAGGCCGTCCATGCGCCCCGCCTCCTCGAGCTCGCCGGGGAGCCCGAGGAAGAACTGGCGCATGATGAACGTCGCGAGGACGCTGGGTGCCCCGAGGATCGGGATGACCACGAGCGGCCAGTGCGTGTCGATGAGCCCGAGCGAGTTGACCATCCGGAACAGCGGGACGATCGTCACCTCGGACGGCACGAGCAGCCCGACGAGCACGAGGAGGAACAGCGCGTTCGCCCCGGGGAACCGGATCCGCGCGAACGCGTACCCGGCCATCGAGGACACGAGGATGGTCCCGACCGTGACGAGCGCCGCGATGTAGAGGCTGTTCCAGTACTGCTGTGCGAACGGCTGCAGGCGGAACACGTCCCCGTACGCCGCGAACGACGGGTCCTGCGGCCACAGCGTCGGCACGGCCCGCAGGATCTCGCTCATCGGCTTGAGGCTCGACGTCGCCATCCACCACGTGGGGAACACGAAGGGGATGCTCAGCACGACCAGCAGCGCCACGAGCGCCCAGCGTCCCCACCGGCGCCGCGAGCGCGCGGCGCGGTCGCGGCGCGCGGGGGCGTGCCGCCCCCCGTCCGGGCCCTCGCCGCCCCGGCCCGACGCCGCGGGCCGTGCAGCGTCGGCGTCCGCGCCCGGGAGCGTGGCCGGGCCGGGCATCACGTCAGACTTCATGGAAGACCCACCTCTTGCGCGTCTGCCACTGCACGAGTGTCAGGACGAGGACGATGACGAACAGCAGGACCGAGATCGCGCTCGCGTAGCCGAAGTCGTTGAAGCGGAACGCCTGCTGGTACAGGTAGTAGACGAGCACCGTGGTCGAGTTGCCGGGCCCGCCGCCCGTGAGCACGGCGATCTGGGCGAACACCTCGAGCGAGCCGACGATCGTGAGGATCGAGACGAGCAGCACGGTCGGACTGATGAGCGGGAGCGTGATCGACCGGAAGCGCCGCCACGCGCCCGCGCCGTCGAGGCGCGCGGCCTCCTGGACCTCCTCCGGCACCCCCTGCAGCGCCGCGAGGAACAGGATCATGTTGAGGCCGACGTTCTTGAACACCTGGACGACGATCACCGAGATCATGGCCGTCGTCTCGCCGCGCAGCCAGTTCGGTCCCTCGATGCCGAGCAGCGACAGGAACCCGTTGATCCCGCCGTCCGCCTGGAGCAGGAAGCTCCACACGATCGTCCACGCGACGAGCGACACGACCACGGGCGAGAAGAAGAAGGTGCGGAACGTCGTCGTGCCCGGGAGCTTCTGGTTGAGCAGCACCGCGAGGAGCAGCGCGAGCGAGATGTTGAGGACCACGAGCCCGACCGAGAACCACAGGCTCGCGAGGAGCGAGTCGCGCAGGCCGGGGTCGGAGAGCATGCGCTCGTAGTTGTCGGCGCCCGCGAACGTGAACGTGTTCGCGAGGACGTTCCACTCGTGCAGCGAGTACCAGACGACGGCGACCAGCGGCGCGACGACGAACGCGAGCGCGCCGAGCACGGCGGGCGCGACCATGGTGTACCCCACGGCCGCGTCCCGTCGTGCGAGTGCGGAGGACGCCACGCTCAGTCCTCGAGCAGGGGCTGGATCGCCGCGCACGTGTCGGCGAGCACGCCCTCGACGTCGGCGTCCGCGGTCCACAGCGCGTCGAGCTGGGCCCGCACCGTGTCCTGCAGCTTGGCGAAGTTCTGGTGCGACGGCTTGGTCACGGCGCCCTGGATGCCGTCGACGACGACCGCCTGGAGCTGGGTCTCGCTGAGCTTCGGGTTCGCCGCGCCGAGCGTCTCCGCGTTCAGGAGCGACTCGCGCGGGGGCGGGAAGTACGCGGCGAGCGTCTCGGCGTTCTCGGGGTTGGTGAACCACGCCAGGAAGTCGGCGGCGACGTCCGGGTGCTCGCCCGCCGCGAAGACGCCGATGCCCGCCTGGCCGATGACGTTCTGCTGACCCGCGGGACCGGCCGGGAGCGGCACGACGTCCCACGCGAACGAGTCGTCGAGCGCGGACGCGCGGCTGATCTGCGTGATCGTCATCGCGGAGTCGCCCGCGAAGAAGTCGGCCGTCGTGCCCGGGCCGGGCATCGCCTTGTCGACGAACGTCGCGTCGTGGATCCACGTGAGCGCGTCGACCATCTCGGGGTCGGTGAACGTGCACTGCGTGCCGTCCTCGCTCCACGGCGCCGCGTCCCAGCCGTCCCAGATCGTCGACAGGTTCTCCCACACCTTGAAGTCGAAGTCGCGCACGACGAGCCCCTGCTTGCCCGAGGTCGCGGCGGCGGCCGCGGAGATGTCGCGGGCCTGGTCGTAGGTCCACTCGCCCGACGCGACGAGGTCGGCCGGGTTCGGCTGGCCCGCGGCGGCGACCTGGTCGGTGTTGACGAACATCGCGAACGGCGAGTTGGAGAACGGATAGGCGTAGAGGCCGCCGTCCTTCTCCCACAGCGCGAGCGAGGAGTCCAGGAGGTCGTCGAACTCGTACCCCTCGGTCTCCTGGAGCTTCGGGGCGACGTCCACGAGGGCGCCGCTCGCGACGAACTCGGGCGCGTAGCTCTCGAGGATCCATGCGAGGTCGGGGGCGTTGCCGCCCGCGAGCTGCGTCGTGAGGGACGTCGTGTAGTCCTCGAACGGGATCGTCTCGAACGTCACGCCCGAGACGAGGTCGGGGTTCTCGGCGACGTACGCGTCGGCGATCTCCTGGAACTGCGCGAGCTGTGTCTCGTCGGCCGTCCAGACCGTCATGCGCAGCTCGACGGGCTCGCTCGGCGTGCTCGGCTCGCCCGCGACGTCGTCGCCGCCGCCGGAGCACGCGGTGAGGACGAGGGCGAGCGCGACGCCGCCTGCGGCCAGGGGTGCGCTCACGAGGCGGTGTCGGGGGCGGGCCGGGCGGGGTGCACGGCGCGGGGTCAGGGGGGTCATCAGTTCTCCTTCGGACTGAGGTGGGCGTGTCGGGTGCGGGCGGGGCCCGCGTCAGTAGGGGTGCGCCTCGGCGGGCCAGCGCAGCTCGACGCCGGCCCGGACGAGCTCGTCCTGGTAGTCGGCGAGCAGGTCGGCCTTGGACTGGACGGCGTGCGGCGTGCGCCCGGTCGCGAGGCAGTGGGCCGCGAGGTGGCCGGCGGCCTCGCCGATGTTCCACTCGACCGGGTGCAGGCGGTAGCAGCCGTTGGTGATGTGCGTCGTGCCGATGTTCTTGTTGGCCGCGAGCAGGTTGGTCACGCGCTGCGGCAGCAGCGCGCCGAGCGGGATCTCGAACGGCGTCGAGGCGACGTCGATGTACGTGTCGCCGCCCGTGGAGGGGTGCAGGTCGATCCGGTACATGCCGACGCCGACCGAGTCGTCGTAGCGCGTCGCGCCCCGGTCGCCGCGCACGGCGTACGAGACGTCGTTCTCCGTCACCGTCGTCACCGCGCGCAGGCGGCGCGACTCGCGGTGGTAGGCCGCCTGCGCGAGGCCGTCGGCCGAGCCCATGACGTCGGGCCGCAGGCGCAGTCCGGGGAACCCCGTCCCGCCGTCGGGGCGGGGTGCCTCGGTCTGCATCCAGTACAGCATCGACAGACTGAGCTGACGGGCGTCGGCGATCCGCGCCTCCTCGACGTCGCGCGGCACGTCGAGCACCGGCGCGAGGAAGTAGTCGATGCTCGGCCAGTTCACGAGGCACAGGTCGCTCGCGTAGTGGCCGGGCGCGAACAGGTCGCGCGCCGCGATGCGCCGGAAGGTCCACAGGTTGCCGTCGCCCGGGTTCTTCGACTGGTCGGCGTCGACGGCCCGTGCGTCGTCGCCCGGGTTCGGCGTGAAGGACCGCACGTCCATCGCGAGCGTGCGCGGGTTCGGCGCCTCCCACGACAGCATGCGCCGCCCGTTCCACGGGCCCGGGGTGTACGTGCTCCAGAAGTCGTAGCGCTCGGGGCGGTCGATCGTGTGGTCGCCGTCCACGTGCTCGACGGCGAAGCACACGCTCAGCGCCTGCACGTTGTCGGGCTGCGCCTCGTCCGGCGCGCTCGGCTCCCCGGTCTCGCGGTTCGACTCGAACCCCGTGACGTACTCCGTGCCCGTGAGCGGCAGGAGCTCGCCCGTCTCGGTCGCGTCGACGACGAACGCCGCGTGCACCGTCACGGTCGCGCCCGCGGCGTCGGCGGTGACCGGGGCGAGCGTCACGGAGGTGACGCGGTCGCCGTCGGTGGTCGCCGCCGTCGGGCGCACGCGCTCCAGGAGACGGATACGGCCCGCGGACCGCCACGGGGCGAGCATCTCCTCGAGCACCCCGACCGCGACGCGCGGCTCGTGGCACAGCTTGGAGACCCAGCCCGCGCCGGGGTTGAGGGCGTCCCACGAGCGCGCGGCGTCCGTGAGCGGGTACGAGCGGCGGTACACGTCGCGGATGCCGTCGCGCAGCGCGCGGTAGCGCGCGGTCACGCCGAAGCGCTCGACCCACGCGCTCTCGTCCGGCGGCACCGCCTGGGACGTGAGCTGCCCGCCGATCCACGGGTGCTCCTCGGTGAGGACGACGCGGGCGCCCCGCTCCGCGGCCGCGAGCGCGGCGGCGACGCCGCCGAGCCCGCCGCCGACGACGAGGACGTCTGCCTGGAGGTCTGGATGGGTCACGCTGGTTCCGTTTCTCTGGTGCTCGGGTGCTCTGAGGTCGGCAAGGACGATCTGGCCCCGGGGGGCGGCGCGGGCGGTGGCGCGGCGACGGTCTCGCCGTCGACGTCGACGCACTCGAGGAGCTGGTGCAGCTCGTCCTCGGGGACCCGGGCGGCGCGCGCGGACCTGCGGTCGGAACGGCCCGAGCCGGACTCGGCGACGAGACGCGAGAGCAGGACGAGGGCGCGTGCCCCCATCTCCTCGCGCGGGATCGAGAACCCGGACCACCGGCGACCGCCCGGACGCCCGTGGTGGGGCTGGCCCAGGAGGAGGAAGGAGACGTCGTCGGGCACGCGGACCCCGCGCCCCTCGAGCTCGTCGACGAGCTCCTCGGGGTAGTTCTCGGGGGCGACGACGACGGCCGTGAGGCGCTGGTCGACGATCTCCGCGGCCGTGGCCGGGACGTCGTCGAGCTCGACGAAGCGCACGGTGAGCCCGTGCGCCTTCATCGTGGCGCGGTAGGCGTCGACGCGGTCGAGCGTCGGCTGGTCGGTGCCGCGCGGCCCGACGTAGCCGATGCGCTCGTGGCCGAGCGTGACGAGGCGCTCGACCTGGCGCGCCGTCGCCGCGACGTAGTCGGCGCCGACGTAGGGCAGGCGCCCGCCGTCGCTCCCGCGCTTGCCGATGAAGACGAACGGGTAGTTGGTGTCGAGCAGGTGCTGGAGCTCGCCCCGGTCCTCGTGCTGGCCGAGCAGCAGACAGCCGTCGGCGATCCCGAGGCGCTGCCAGCCGTCGCGCGTGAGCCGGCGCCGGCCGTCGACGACGCGCGCGCTCGTGAACAGCAGGATGTCGATGCCCAGCTTCTCGGCCGCGTGCTCGATGCCGACCAGGAACGGGCCGTAGAAGTCACGGCCGGCGCGCGGGAACGTCGCCTCGTAGGTGAAGACGCCCAGGATCTGGTTGTGCCCGCCCGCGAGGCGCTGGGCCACGGGGTTCGCCGAGTAGCCGGTGATGCGGATCGCGTCGAGCACGCGCTGACGGGTCTCCTCGCTGATCCGCACCCCGGCGGGCGTGCTGTCGTTCAGCACGAACGAGACCGTCGCCTGGCTGACGCCGGCCATGGCGGCGACGTCGGCCTGGGTGATGCGGTGCCTCGGCATGGATCCTCCTCGATCACGTCGTCGATGACGTGCGAGGAGTCTCGCCAGAGCGGCGCGTGCGGGTCAACGCAGTAATACGCATTATTACGTCGCGAACGCTGGCACTCCGGGCCTCGGTCCGTCGCCGGTGATCCGCATAATCGGAGGCGCGACGGTCGCCGCCGCCCCGGCGGGCGTCCGCCGGAGGATGCACGACGGGCCCAGGGACGCACCTCCGAGGTGCATCCCTGGGCCCGCTGTGCGGTGCTCGTCGGCCGCGCTACCCGCAGGTCAGCGCGTCGTAGGTCGCCGAGGTCGAGCCACGCCCGACGCCGTCCGGCCCGGCGACGTCGACCCTCGCCTCCCCGGCCGCGACCGACGTCGAGCGCGTCGCGAAGGACTGGTAGGCGCTGCGCCCGGGCGCGACGTCGGCCACGGTGCGCTCGCCGAACGGCGTCACGAGCCGGACCGTCGCCGCGGCGTCCCCCTCGTTGCGCGCGGTCACCGCGACGTACGCGCGGCCCGCGAGGCAGCGCGTCACGGCCTGCACCTCGACGGCGGGCGCGTCGTCGTCGCACGCGGCCGCCTCCTCGGCGGTCGGGGTCCACCGGAACCAGTCGAACGACGCGACGATCTCCGGCGGCGTCGCGGAGCCGCGCATCGCGAACGGCCCGACGCCCGTCGCACCGAGCGCCGCGACGTCCACGGTGCGGCCCCAGGGCGCGAACTCGACGCCGTCGACCGACACCGACGCCTGCACGGCGCTCCCGTCGCTCGTGAGGCGCAGCCAGAAGGTCTCGCCGAGCCCTGCCGGCGGGACGACCGAGTCGAACCCCGTGTTGCGGTCGGTGCCGTTCTGGCGCCAGATGAACTCGAGGCGCGGGCCGAGCGAGCCGTGCACGAGGTCGAGCTTCGCGTAGTTCGCGTCGTCGCGGTACAGGAGCAGCCCGCCCTGCTGGAAGCGCTCGGTCGGGGAGACGGAGACGGCCGTCGTGACCTCCCACGGCCCGTCCGGGACCGCCTGCAGCGGCAGCGACGCGCCCGCGACGCCGGTCGGGTAGGTCGGGACGCGCAGCGCGCCGTCCACGAGCTCGTGGCGAGCGGTGCCCGCCCGGACGACCGACCAGAGCGCCGGGTCGAGGGACTCGCCGTCGAACTCGTCGGACGCGGCGCCGCTGCACTGCTCGCGCAGCGGGTCGGGGTCCTGGCCTGGCTCGGGCGGGCGGACGGCGTCGGGGTCGCGCTGCGCCCACGCGATCGTCGCGCCCAGCCGGTCGCCGGACTCGTAGAAGAGGTAGGTCTCGTCGCCGTCGGTCACGATCTCGGGCGCAGCCACCCGCCCGGTGTCGTCACCGACGCCGCTGGCCCGGTGCAGCTCCCAGCGCGGCCCGACCTCGGTCATCGTCGGGTCGAGCGTGCGGGCGAACGTGATGCCCGTGGACCCGTGGTAGACCACGTAGAGCTGGCCCTCCCACTCCCACAGGTTGCCGCCGGACACGTTCGTGCCGGTCGCGGCGTCGGGCACGACGAGCGGGTCGGGCCGCACGTCCCAGGTCTTGCCGTCGACCGACTCGGCCACCTTGATGCGCCGGATGTTGTCGGTCCGGTTCTGCATGTACGTCATGGCGAACCGGTAGCCGGACGACGGGTCCGGGTGCTCGACGACGCGCGCGTACGACGTCTCGGTGGTCCCGGCACCGCCGTCGGCGTTGGTGACCGCGATCCCGGAGTCGTCGAACGTCACGCCGTCGGGCGACGTCGCCCACCGCGTCGTCGAGTTCTCGCCGTGGAAGTACAGCAGCACCTCGTCGGCCGCGTCGTCCCACAGGACGTCGGGCGACGAGACGTGCGAGACCCGCTCGTAGAAGGGCAGCCACTCGTTCGCGACGATCGGGTTGTGCGCGTACTCCGTCCACGGGCCCTCGAGCGAGTCGGCGTACATGAGCGAGATCCCGCCCGGGGAGTCGTGCGGGGCGTAGTAGAGGTACCACTCCCCCAGCGGGTCGTCGAGGTACGCGCCCGCGTGGAAGACGCTCGGGAAGATGAACTCGTCCGTCGGGTTGTAGATCATCGACTCCTTGTCGGTGACCACGCCGCGGTACTCGAACACGGGCAGGTCGGACGCGGACGGGCCGTCGGCCGTCGCCCCGGTCGTCGCCCCGGTCGTGGTGACGGCCGTGACCGCGGGCGGCGGTCCCGCGGCGAGGGCCGCCGCGGGGACGACCGCCCCGGCGGCGAGGACCGCCGTCAGGGTGGCGACCGCCGTCGCCACGGCGCGCGGTCTGCGGCGTGGTGCTGCTGCTCGGGTTCTCACAGGGGACCTCCGTCGGTTCCTCGCCGGCGGCGTCGTCGCCGCCGGGCGCCACGTGGAGACGTGGGCTGCTGGCAGTGTCGCCGGACGGGCACGGCGCAGGTCAAAGGGATGATGCGCATTATTAGCGTCCTCACGGTGCGCCGGGCCTCGACGCTAGAGTCGTCCCGACCGCACCTGAATGTCGGACATCAGACGTATTGACCGGAGGATCGCCCCGTGCCGCTCTTCGACCTGCCCCTCGCCGAGCTCGAGACCTACGCCCCCGTGCTCGACGAGCCCGCCGACCTCGACGCCTTCTGGGCGCGGACCCTCGCGGAGTCGCGCGAGGCGGGCGGGGACCCGGCCGGGACGGTGCGGCTGGAGCGCGTGGAGACCGGCCTCGACCTGGTCGTCGTCGACGACGTGACGTTCCCCGGGTTCGCCGGCCAGCCCGTCAAGGCGTGGCTCGTGCGGCCCGCCGAGGCCGCCCGCGCCGCCGCGGCCGGCGACGACGCCCCGCTGCCCGCGGTCGTCGAGTTCCTCGGGTACGGCGGCGGTCGCGGGCTGCCCCACGAGCACCTCGCGTGGGCGAACGCCGGGTACGCGCACCTCGTCGTCGACACGCGCGGGCAGGGCAGCCAGTGGGGCAGCGGCGGCGGCACGCCCGACCCGGCCGGGTCGGGGCCCGCCGTCCCGGGCGTCCTCACGCGCGGCATCGAGGACCCGCACGACCACTACTACCGCCGCGTCTTCACCGACGGCGTGCGGGCGGTCGACGCCGTGCGCTCGGTGCCCGGCGTCGACCCCGAGCGCGTCGCCGTGCACGGCGTGAGCCAGGGCGGCGGCATCGCCATCGCCGTCGCGGGCCTCGCCGACGGGCTCGTCGCGGCCCTCCCGGACGTCCCGTTCCTGTGCCACTACCGCCGCGCCGTCGAGATCACCGACCGCGACCCGTACCGCGAGCTGACGCGCTACCTCGCCGTCCACCGCGACGCGGAGGAGACCGTGTTCCGCACGCTGTCCTACCTCGACGGGGCGGTGCTCGGCCGCCGCGCCACCGCGCCGGCGCTGTTCTCCGTCGCGCTCATGGACCAGGTCTGCCCGCCGTCCACCGTCTACGCGGCGTACAACGGCTGGGGCGCGGCCGCCGGGGCGGCGCCCGAGGCCGAGCGCGCGATCGACGTCTACCGCTACAACGAGCACGAGGGCGGCCAGGGCTACCGCTTCGCCCGTCAGCTCGCCTGGCTGCGCGACCGCTAGACCGCCGGGCCGGGCGACTGCGCGGACGCGCCGCCCGGGGCGGCGCCCAACCGGCGCAGCGCGACGGCCTGGGAGCCCGCGAACAGCCCGACGTCCGCCGCGACCGCGAGGACCGCGAGCAGCACGAGGACGCCCGCCGTCGTCGCCGAGAACGCGGCGACGGCAGCGGCGGCGACGACGTTCGCGACCATGACCGTGCGGAGGGCGACGCGCAGCCGCAGCCGCGCAGCCATCCAGGCGACGGCGGCCGCCCAGACCACCACCGCGACCCCGATCCCCGCGACGACCGGCACCGGCACTCCCAGCGCCGGCGCCCACGACGGAGCGAGTGCGGCGACCGCGCCGCCGAGCACGAGGCAGTACGCGGCGTCGAGCCGCAGGCTGCGCAGTCCGAGCCTGTCCCCTGACATGACGGCGACACTACGCGAACGCCCCGTCCGGCGCGTGGCGGGCCTCGCGTCGGCGGGCGGTCAGTGGGCGACGACGCGGGCGCCGGCGGCGGGCGCGGTGGTGCACCAGACGGTGTCGCACGCGTCGTTCGCGGTCCACGACGCGGCGATCGCGAGCGCGTGCTGGCGGCTGCGCGCGAGGGCGGCGACCGTCGGGCCGGAGCCGGAGACGATCGCGCCGAGCGCGCCGGCCTCGGTCGCGACGTCGAGGGTCCGCTGCAGCTCGGGGCGCAGGGCGAGCGCGGGGCCCTGGAGGTCGTTGCGCAGCACCTGCCCGAGCCCGACCGCGTCCCCGGCACGCAGGGCCTGCATGAGCGCGGTGTCCTCGGCGAGGTCGAGCTCGGCCGGGCCGCCGACGGTCTCGTCGAACGTGCGGTACACCTCCGGCGTGGAGAGTCCGTCGGCCTGGACGGCGAAGACCCAGTGGAACTCGCCGCGCGTCATCGCGGGCGTGAGCACGTCGCCGCGCCCCGTCCCGACGGCGGTGTGCCCGACCAGACCGAACGCGACGTCCGCACCGAGCCCCGCGGCGAGGCGGACGAGGTCGGCGCGGGGCACGCCCGTCTCCCAGAGCGCGTCGCACGCGACGAGCGCGGCGGCCGCGTCGGCGGAGCCGCCCGCCATGCCGCCCGCGACGGGGACCTCCTTGTGGATCTCGAGCCGCACGTCGGGGTCGACGCCCACGTGCTCGGCGAGCGCGACGGCGGCCCGCCACGCGAGGTTCGTCTCGTCGGTCGGCACCACGTCGGCCTGGAGCCCGGTCACGCCGAGCGAGACGCCCGAGCCCGGCGGCACGTGGTGGGCGACGACGTCCTCGCTCAGCCCGACGGCCTGGAAGATCGTCACGAGCGGGTGGTAGCCGTCGTCCTGCAGCGCCCCGACCCGGAGCGAGAGGTTGACCTTGCCGGGTGCGCGCACGCGGACGGACGGGGGTGGCGCGAGGGCGATGCGCGGCGGTCGCGGGGGTGTCACGCGTCCACTGTGCCAGGTCGTCCGGTGCGACGCTCCGCGGGTGCGGCGCCACGGGCGGGGCGCTCGCCGAGGCCGCCGCGCAGGACGAGCTGCTCGGCGACGCGCGCGAAGGCCGCGACGTCCAGCACCTCGCCGCGCGCCTGCGGGTCGACGTCGGCGGCCTCGAGCACCTCGGCGGCCACGCTCGCCGAGCCCGCGAGGCCGGACAGCGCGGAGCGCAGCATCTTGCGCCGCTGCGCGAAGGCCGCGTCGACGACGGCGAACACCTGCTCCCGGGTCGCGGTCGTGGTCGGCGGCTCGCGGCGGTCGAGGGCGACGAGCGCGGAGTCGACGTTCGGCACCGGCCAGAACACGCTGCGGCCGATCGTCCCGGCGCGGCGGGCGTCGGCGTACCAGGCGGCCTTGACCGAGGGGACGCCGTACGTGCGCGACCCGGGCGGGGCGGCGAGCCGGTCCGCGACCTCGGCCTGCACCATGACGAGCACGCGCTCGAGCGAGTCGAACCGCTCGAGGAACGTGAGCAGCACGGGCACCGCCACGTTGTACGGCAGGTTGGCGACCAGCGCCGTCGGGGGCTCCCCGGGCAGCGTCGTCACCTCCAGGGCGTCCGCGCCGACCACCTCGAGGCGGTCGCCGAGGTCGGGCACGTGCGCGGCGACCGTCGTCGGGAGCTGCTGCGCGAGGACCGGGTCGATCTCGACCGCGACGACGCTCGCGCCCGCCTCGAGCAGCCCCAGGGTCAGCGAGCCCAGCCCGGGCCCGACCTCGACGACGCGCTCCCCCGGGCGCACGTCCGCGGCCCGCACGATCTTGCGGACGGTGCCGCCGTCGTGCACGAAGTTCTGGCCGAGGGTCTTGGTGGGGCGGACGCCGAGGCGACCCGCCAGATCACGGATCTCGGCCGGACCCAGCAGGGCACCGCGGGTGTCGCTCATGACAGGCAAGCCTACCGACCGGGGCGGGGACGGTCCGGACGTCGCGGGGACGACGAGAGGGCGGGGCGCCGTGCGCCCCGCCCTCCCTGGTGCGGCCGTGTGTCGTGCTACCGGGTCAGAGAAGACCCAGCTTGCGGGCGCACGCGGGCCACTGGCCCCAGCCCGAGCGGGCCTGGAGCGCCTGGGCGCGCTGCGTCTGCTCGGCGGCCGAGGCCTCCGACGGGAGGCCGGAGCCGCCCATCGCCTGCCACGTCGAGAGCGAGAACTGGTAGAGGCCGTAGTAGCCGTTGCCCGTGTTCGTCGCGGGGTTGCCGCCGGACTCGCACTGCGCGAGCGCGCCCCAGACACCGCCGGGGGCGGAGCCGAGGTCGGCGGCCGGCGCGGACGAGCCGCCCGACGACGGCGTCGACGAGCGCTGCTGCGTCGTGGCCTTCGGCTCGGGCTTGGGGCGCTCCTTGGTGCCCTGCACGAGGATCTTGTTCACCGGCGGCGTGGTGACGCCCTCGGAGACGAGCTCGCGCGACTCCTCGACGCCGTCGACCGTGGTGACACGGTGCACGGTCGTGTGGACGCCCTCGACGCCCTCCTGCTTGACGACCGGGTCGAGGTCCTTGAAGCGGTTCGCGTCCTCCTCGGTGACCGTCTCGAACGGGACGGCCGCCGTGGTGGGCACCTCCTCGACCTTCACGCGCTGCACGACGAGCGAGACCGGCGCGGCGTCGGCCGCCGCCTCGGCGTCCTCGGTCGCGGCGGCGGTGGCCTCGGCGGGTGCCGCCTCGGCAGCGGCGTCGGCCTGAGCCGCGGCGATCTGCTCGGACTTCTCCACGTGGACGCGGTCGAGCTCGCCGAGCTGGATGCCCTGCTGGTCGAGGATCGCGTCGATGCCGATGCTGCCGTCGGGCGCGACCTTGGTCTCGCCGTCCGCGACGACGTTCACGGGGCCGTCCGCGTCGAGGCGGATCGGGAGCGACACGCGCTCGCCGGAGCGGGAGGCCACGAGGCGCACGTCGCTGCCGCGCGAGGCGAGGGTCGTCAGGGCCTCGTCCGCGTCGAGCGCGGTCAGCCAGACGGAGGACTGGGAGCCGTCGACCTGGACGGGCACCTCGCGCCCGTAGCGCACGACGACGTCGCCGCCGCCGCGCAGGGCGGAGTCGACGTCGGGCACGACGAGGTCGCGGTCGCCCACGGCGACGTCCTGCTCGGCGAGCAGGCCCTCGACGGACCCGGCGAACGTCGTGACGGTCGTGATCTGGCCGTCGACGTCGAGCTGGACGGTCTTGCGCGCGTTGCCGTAGGCGACGGCGCCGGTCGCGAGCAGGACGACGGCGGTGGCGCCGGCCACGAGGGGCCAGCGGCGGCGACGGCGGGCGGTGGTCGCGGGGCTCTGGGGGCTCTCCGCGGGGCCGTCGGTGAGGGTCGGGGGGTTCTGGAGGGTCGTGTCGGCGCTCTCGGGGGCGCCGGCCGCGTCAGCGGTCCGGTGGAAGGGGTTCTTCACTCGGGTCCAGTCGTCGGGGGTCCCGGGCACGGCGGCTCGACGGCGCGTGCGCGCCACCCGCGGCCCGCGGCGGACGTGCGTCCTCCGCGGCGGGCGCACACGTGCGTCCGCGGGTCTCGAGCGGCCGATCCGGCTGCCGGCGCCAACCCCGGCGCCCCTTCCCCAGGGCCCGACGACGGCGCACCGCCCGCGAGGTCCGGGCACGTCTCCCGCGGTCCGGACGGACCGTGGGGCATGCCGTTCGCACGCGAGCGACGTTCGACCGTAACCGATCCGTTATCCAAGTCCAACCCCTGCGCCGCTAGACTGGGAGGTTCTGTCCGGTTTTCATCATGTATGTCATGGCCACCTCCACGCGCTTCTCACCCGGCGTCACCGGCGCCGCCACGCGCGAGGACGTCGTCCACCGCGCCCGAGGTCGCACGCGCTGATCGCGCGGCCCGCTCCCCGATCCGAGCCAGCGTCGCCGCCAGCTCGGGCGGGTCGAGCACCGTCAGGTCGACGTCGAGGCCCAGCAGGAACCCGGCGAGCCGGGCGAGCGACGTGCCCCCGGTCTCGAGCACGCACGCGTCCGGCCCGTCGTCGACGAGCACGCCGGCGCCCGGCTCCATCCGGTCGGCCACCGTGCTCGCCGGCGCGTGCAGGCGCACGCGCGCGGGGTGCGCCCACGCCACCGAGCCGACGCCGCGGACGACGTGGGCGACCGCGTCGCCGCCCGGCACGGGGCGGGGCGTGAAGCGAGGCCCGCCGGGCGAGCGCAGGCGCAGCCGGTCGACGCGGAAGGTCCGCCAGTCGTCGCGGCCCTGGTCGAACGCCAGGAGGTACCACCGTCGCCCGACGTGCACGAGCCGGTACGGCTCGACCGCCCGGGACGTCGTCGTCCCGTCGTGGGCCCGGTACTCGATCCGGAGGCCTGTGCGGGCGGCGACGGCCGCCGCGATGTCGGCGAGCACGCGGGCGTCGACCGCCGGCCCGCCCACCGGCGCGCTCGCGACCGCGGCGCGCAGCGCGTCGGCCCGGGCGCGCAGCCGCGCGGGCAGCACCGTGTCGAGCTTGACGAGCGCGCGCCGCGCGGCGTCCTCGACCCCCGTGATCGACCCCGTGGCAGCGGCTCGCAGCGACACCGCCACGACCGCGGCCTCCTCGTCGTCGAGCAGGAGCGGGGGCAGCGCGGTCCCGGACCCGAGCCGGTAGCCGCCCGCCGTCCCCGGCGCCGACCGCACCTCGTACCCGAGGAGCCGCAGCCGCTCCACGTCGTTGCGGACCGTGCGGGTCGTGACGCCGAGCCGCTCCGCCAGCTCGGGCCCCGACCACGTCGGGCGTGTCGGGAGGAGCGCGAGCAGGCGCAGGAGTCGTACCGAGGTGTCGAGCACGGATCCATCCTCTCGCACCATGCGGAACCGCACGTTCCGCATGAGGTCCTACTGTCGTGGTGTCGGTCCCGCCGGGTCGACGACCGCGGTCCCCGGGACGGAACCGGGGACGACGACGAGGGAGACGAGCATGCTGCGTGGGATGGCGACGCTGAACCTGTGGGCCGACGACCTGGAGGCCGCGTCCGCGTGGTACTCGGAGGTCCTGGGGACGGACCCGTACTACGTCGTGCCCGGCGGGTACGTGGAGTTCCGCATCGGCGACCGCCAGGACGAGCTCGGCATCATCGCCCGGTCCTGGTCCCCGCGGCCCCAGCCGGAGACCCCCGGGGGCGCGATCGTGAACTGGCACGTCGACGACGTGCGCGACGCGTTCGCCCGGCTCCTCGCGCTCGGCGCGACCGAGTACGAGGGGGTCGTCGAGCGCGGCGAGGGCACCGGCTTCGTGACGGCGTCGGTGGTCGACCCGTTCGGCAACGTGCTGGGGATCATGCAGAACCCGCACTACCTCGAGATGCTCGAGCGCTAGCCCGGGCGCCCGCGGACCGCGGGCGCCTTATCGGCGCCGGCACCGCACCGGCGCCGCGACGGGTCTCAGTACCAGCCCTTGGCCACCGAGTGCGACCAGGCTGCGCACGGCGTGCCGTAGCGGCCCTCGATGTAGCCGAGGCCCCACGTGATCTGCGTCGCCGGGTTGGTCCGCCAGTCGGCGCCCGCGCTCGACATCTTGGACCCGGGCAGCGCCTGCGGGATCCCGTACGCGCTCGAGCTCGGGTTGTCGGCGTCGACCCGCCAGTTGCTCTCCTTGGTCCACAGCTTGTCGAGGCACGTGAACTCGTCGTCGCCCCACCCACGCTGGGCCGCGAGCGAGCGGCCGATCGCCCGCGCCGAGCCGGGGTCCACCGAGACCGAGACGTCCATCGTCCCGACCTTGATGATCTCGTTGCGCGGCTCCGTCGTGACCGTGCGCGTGAGGACCGTGCGCGACACCTCGGCACCGCCGAGGGTCTGGACGGCGTACGTCGTGGTCGCCTCGCCCACGCGGCCGGACTGGACGACGACCCGGTGCCCCTTCGGCAGGTTCGGGTCCTCGACCTCCTCCGTGGTGAAGGGCAGCACCTCGGTGACGGTCGTGGCCGACGCCGCGGCGCGGCTCACGAGGACGAGCATGCCGTCGACCGCGGCCGCGTCGAGCGGCGCGGACGTGCTGTCGCCCTCGGCCAGCACGATGCCCGCCGTCGCGAGGACGCCGCGCACCGTGGGCTCCGCCGTCGTGATGGGCATGACCGCGCCGTCGACGGCGACGTGGACGGTCTTGAGCGTGGAGACCCGGATCGGGTCGCGACCGAGCGCCTGGGTGCGGGACACCTCGGTGACGGCGCCCTCGGCGCGCAGGCCGAGGTAGGTGAGGAGCTCGCCGACGGTGCGCGCCGTCGTGGAGATCGTCTGGACCTGGCCGTCGATCTCGATCGTCACGTCGTGGCTCGTCCGGACGACGATCGTGCCGCCGTCGTGCGCGGAGTCCGTCAGACCCGGCTCGACGAGGTCCTCCGCGCCGACCGTGACGTCCTGGTAGTCGAGCACCTCGGCGACCGTCCGCCCGTACGCGGAGACGTCGTACAGCTCGCCGTCCACGTCGAGCGTGACGCTCTTCTGGAGCGAGGCGAACGCACCGGTGACGACCACGAGGCTCGCGACGACGACGCCCCGGGCCGCCAGCCGCTGCAGGCGCCGGCGACCGGTTCCGTCAGGTGCGAGCACGCGCACGGTCCCTTCTGGGGAGCGGCCCTCGGCGAGCGCCGAGAGCGAGGTGGGGCACGTCGTCGGCGCACGGCGCGCGACGCACGGACCTGACCGTAGCCGAAACGTGACCCAGGACGAAACCTCCGGTTCGCCCCGGAACGGGCGGTGCCGCGCGGCGACGGGTCCCCCTCCGTCGTGCCCGCCTCACCAGGGCCCGTAGACCGCGACCGACGTCGCGGCGAGCCGCGCGCAGACGTCCGCGAGCGGGAGCCCCACCACCTCGGCGACGGTACGGACCGTCGTCGGCAGCACGTACGGGGCGTTGGGACGGCCCCGGTACGGGTGCGGCGTGAGGTACGGCGCGTCCGTCTCGACGAGGACCTGCTCGAGCGGCACCTCCCGCAGGGAGGCCCGCAGCTCGTCGTTCGCGCGGAACGTCACCGGGCCCGCGAAGGACAGGTACCAGCCCTGCTCCGCGCAGAACCGGGCCATGGCGGCGTCGCCCGAGTAGCAGTGGAAGACCGTCCGCTCCGGCGCGCCGTCGCGCGCGAGGACGTCGAGCACCTGCGCGTGGGCGTCGCGGTCGTGGATCTGGAGCGCGAGGCCGAGCTCCTTAGCGAGTGCGACGTGCGCCCGGAACGCCTCCCGCTGTACAGCCTCGCCCTGCGGTCCGGTACGGAACAGGTCCATCCCCGTCTCGCCGATCGCCCGCACGCGGTCGTTCACGCGCGCGATCGCCGCGATCTCGGCGACGGCGTCGTCGAGCGGGACGTCGTGGTGCGCCTGCGGGTCGGGCGCGAGCCCGTCCGGCCCGACCTCCCGCACCCCACCGTGCAGCACGGCCTCGTTCGGATGGATGGCCACGGCCCCGAGCACCCGCCCCACCCCCGTCCCCCCACGGCCGACCAGGTGATCCTGGCTCGTCCCGGCGCCGGGACGAGCCAGGATCACCTGGTCGGCCGTGGGGGGACGGGGGTGGGGCGGGTGCTCGGGGCCGTGGCCATCCATCCGAACGAGGCCGTGCTGCACGGTGGGGTGCGGGAGGTCGGGCCGGACGGGCTCGCGCCCGACCCGCAGGCGCACCACGACGTCCCGCTCGACGACGCCGTCGCCGAGATCGCGGCGATCGCGCGCGTGAACGACCGCGTGCGGGCGATCGGCGAGACGGGGATGGACCTGTTCCGTACCGGACCGCAGGGCGAGGCTGTACAGCGGGAGGCGTTCCGGGCGCACGTCGCACTCGCTAAGGAGCTCGGCCTCGCGCTCCAGATCCACGACCGCGACGCCCACGCGCAGGTGCTCGACGTCCTCGCGCGCGACGGCGCGCCGGAGCGGACGGTCTTCCACTGCTACTCGGGCGACGCCGCCATGGCCCGGTTCTGCGCGGAGCAGGGCTGGTACCTGTCCTTCGCGGGCCCGGTGACGTTCCGCGCGAACGACGAGCTGCGGGCCTCCCTGCGGGAGGTGCCGCTCGAGCAGGTCCTCGTCGAGACGGACGCGCCGTACCTCACGCCGCACCCGTACCGGGGCCGTCCCAACGCCCCGTACGTGCTGCCGACGACGGTCCGTACCGTCGCCGAGGTGGTGGGGCTCCCGCTCGCGGACGTCTGCGCGCGGCTCGCCGCGACGTCGGTCGCGGTCTACGGGCCCTGGTGAGGCGGGCACGACGGAGGGGGACCCGTCGCCGCGCGGCACCGCCCGTTCCGGGGCGAACCGGAGGTTTCGTCCTGGGTCACGTTTCGGCTACGGTCAGGTCCGTGCGTCGCGCGCCGTGCGCCGACGACGTGCCCCACCTCGCTCTCGGCGCTCGCCGAGGGCCGCTCCCCAGAAGGGACCGTGCGCGTGCTCGCACCTGACGGAACCGGTCGCCGGCGCCTGCAGCGGCTGGCGGCCCGGGGCGTCGTCGTCGCGAGCCTCGTGGTCGTCACCGGTGCGTTCGCCTCGCTCCAGAAGAGCGTCACGCTCGACGTGGACGGCGAGCTGTACGACGTCTCCGCGTACGGGCGGACGGTCGCCGAGGTGCTCGACTACCAGGACGTCACGGTCGGCGCGGAGGACCTCGTCGAGCCGGGTCTGACGGACTCCGCGCACGACGGCGGCACGATCGTCGTCCGGACGAGCCACGACGTGACGATCGAGATCGACGGCCAGGTCCAGACGATCTCCACGACGGCGCGCACCGTCGGCGAGCTCCTCACCTACCTCGGCCTGCGCGCCGAGGGCGCCGTCACCGAGGTGTCCCGCACCCAGGCGCTCGGTCGCGACCCGATCCGGGTCTCCACGCTCAAGACCGTCCACGTCGCCGTCGACGGCGCGGTCATGCCCATCACGACGGCGGAGCCCACGGTGCGCGGCGTCCTCGCGACGGCGGGCATCGTGCTGGCCGAGGGCGACAGCACGTCCGCGCCGCTCGACGCGGCCGCGGTCGACGGCATGCTCGTCCTCGTGAGCCGCGCCGCGGCGTCGGCCACGACCGTCACCGAGGTGCTGCCCTTCACCACGGAGGAGGTCGAGGACCCGAACCTGCCGAAGGGGCACCGGGTCGTCGTCCAGTCCGGCCGCGTGGGCGAGGCGACCACGACGTACGCCGTCCAGACCCTCGGCGGTGCCGAGGTGTCGCGCACGGTCCTCACGCGCACGGTCACGACGGAGCCGCGCAACGAGATCATCAAGGTCGGGACGATGGACGTCTCGGTCTCGGTGGACCCCGGCTCGGCGCGGGCGATCGGCCGCTCGCTCGCGGCCCAGCGTGGGTGGGGCGACGACGAGTTCACGTGCCTCGACAAGCTGTGGACCAAGGAGAGCAACTGGCGGGTCGACGCCGACAACCCGAGCTCGAGCGCGTACGGGATCCCGCAGGCGCTGCCCGGGTCCAAGATGTCGAGCGCGGGCGCCGACTGGCGGACCAACCCGGCGACGCAGATCACGTGGGGCCTCGGCTACATCGAGGGCCGCTACGGCACGCCGTGCGCAGCCTGGTCGCACTCGGTGGCCAAGGGCTGGTACTGAGACCCGTCGCGGCGCCGGTGCGGTGCCGGCGCCGATAAGGCGCCCGCGGTCCGCGGGCGCCCGGGCTAGCGCTCGAGCATCTCGAGGTAGTGCGGGTTCTGCATGATCCCCAGCACGTTGCCGAACGGGTCGACCACCGACGCCGTCACGAAGCCGGTGCCCTCGCCGCGCTCGACGACCCCCTCGTACTCGGTCGCGCCGAGCGCGAGGAGCCGGGCGAACGCGTCGCGCACGTCGTCGACGTGCCAGTTCACGATCGCGCCCCCGGGGGTCTCCGGCTGGGGCCGCGGGGACCAGGACCGGGCGATGATGCCGAGCTCGTCCTGGCGGTCGCCGATGCGGAACTCCACGTACCCGCCGGGCACGACGTAGTACGGGTCCGTCCCCAGGACCTCCGAGTACCACGCGGACGCGGCCTCCAGGTCGTCGGCCCACAGGTTCAGCGTCGCCATCCCACGCAGCATGCTCGTCTCCCTCGTCGTCGTCCCCGGTTCCGTCCCGGGGACCGCGGTCGTCGACCCGGCGGGACCGACACCACGACAGTAGGACCTCATGCGGAACGTGCGGTTCCGCATGGTGCGAGAGGATGGATCCGTGCTCGACACCTCGGTACGACTCCTGCGCCTGCTCGCGCTCCTCCCGACACGCCCGACGTGGTCGGGGCCCGAGCTGGCGGAGCGGCTCGGCGTCACGACCCGCACGGTCCGCAACGACGTGGAGCGGCTGCGGCTCCTCGGGTACGAGGTGCGGTCGGCGCCGGGGACGGCGGGCGGCTACCGGCTCGGGTCCGGGACCGCGCTGCCCCCGCTCCTGCTCGACGACGAGGAGGCCGCGGTCGTGGCGGTGTCGCTGCGAGCCGCTGCCACGGGGTCGATCACGGGGGTCGAGGACGCCGCGCGGCGCGCGCTCGTCAAGCTCGACACGGTGCTGCCCGCGCGGCTGCGCGCCCGGGCCGACGCGCTGCGCGCCGCGGTCGCGAGCGCGCCGGTGGGCGGGCCGGCGGTCGACGCCCGCGTGCTCGCCGACATCGCGGCGGCCGTCGCCGCCCGCACAGGCCTCCGGATCGAGTACCGGGCCCACGACGGGACGACGACGTCCCGGGCGGTCGAGCCGTACCGGCTCGTGCACGTCGGGCGACGGTGGTACCTCCTGGCGTTCGACCAGGGCCGCGACGACTGGCGGACCTTCCGCGTCGACCGGCTGCGCCTGCGCTCGCCCGGCGGGCCTCGCTTCACGCCCCGCCCCGTGCCGGGCGGCGACGCGGTCGCCCACGTCGTCCGCGGCGTCGGCTCGGTGGCGTGGGCGCACCCCGCGCGCGTGCGCCTGCACGCGCCGGCGAGCACGGTGGCCGACCGGATGGAGCCGGGCGCCGGCGTGCTCGTCGACGACGGGCCGGACGCGTGCGTGCTCGAGACCGGGGGCACGTCGCTCGCCCGGCTCGCCGGGTTCCTGCTGGGCCTCGACGTCGACCTGACGGTGCTCGACCCGCCCGAGCTGGCGGCGACGCTGGCTCGGATCGGGGAGCGGGCCGCGCGATCAGCGCGTGCGACCTCGGGCGCGGTGGACGACGTCCTCGCGCGTGGCGGCGCCGGTGACGCCGGGTGAGAAGCGCGTGGAGGTGGCCATGACATACATGATGAAAACCGGACAGAACCTCCCAGTCTAGCGGCGCAGGGGTTGGACTTGGATAACGGATCGGTTACGGTCGAACGTCGCTCGCGTGCGAACGGCATGCCCCACGGTCCGTCCGGACCGCGGGAGACGTGCCCGGACCTCGCGGGCGGTGCGCCGTCGTCGGGCCCTGGGGAAGGGGCGCCGGGGTTGGCGCCGGCAGCCGGATCGGCCGCTCGAGACCCGCGGACGCACGTGTGCGCCCGCCGCGGAGGACGCACGTCCGCCGCGGGCCGCGGGTGGCGCGCACGCGCCGTCGAGCCGCCGTGCCCGGGACCCCCGACGACTGGACCCGAGTGAAGAACCCCTTCCACCGGACCGCTGACGCGGCCGGCGCCCCCGAGAGCGCCGACACGACCCTCCAGAACCCCCCGACCCTCACCGACGGCCCCGCGGAGAGCCCCCAGAGCCCCGCGACCACCGCCCGCCGTCGCCGCCGCTGGCCCCTCGTGGCCGGCGCCACCGCCGTCGTCCTGCTCGCGACCGGCGCCGTCGCCTACGGCAACGCGCGCAAGACCGTCCAGCTCGACGTCGACGGCCAGATCACGACCGTCACGACGTTCGCCGGGTCCGTCGAGGGCCTGCTCGCCGAGCAGGACGTCGCCGTGGGCGACCGCGACCTCGTCGTGCCCGACGTCGACTCCGCCCTGCGCGGCGGCGGCGACGTCGTCGTGCGCTACGGGCGCGAGGTGCCCGTCCAGGTCGACGGCTCCCAGTCCTCCGTCTGGCTGACCGCGCTCGACGCGGACGAGGCCCTGACGACCCTCGCCTCGCGCGGCAGCGACGTGCGCCTCGTGGCCTCCCGCTCCGGCGAGCGCGTGTCGCTCCCGATCCGCCTCGACGCGGACGGCCCCGTGAACGTCGTCGCGGACGGCGAGACCAAGGTCGCGCCCGACGGCAGCATCGGCATCGACGCGATCCTCGACCAGCAGGGCATCCAGCTCGGCGAGCTCGACCGCGTCCACGTGGAGAAGTCCGAGCAGATCGCCGCGGCTCAGGCCGACGCCGCTGCCGAGGCGGCACCCGCCGAGGCCACCGCCGCCGCGACCGAGGACGCCGAGGCGGCGGCCGACGCCGCGCCGGTCTCGCTCGTCGTGCAGCGCGTGAAGGTCGAGGAGGTGCCCACCACGGCGGCCGTCCCGTTCGAGACGGTCACCGAGGAGGACGCGAACCGCTTCAAGGACCTCGACCCGGTCGTCAAGCAGGAGGGCGTCGAGGGCGTCCACACGACCGTGCACCGTGTCACCACGGTCGACGGCGTCGAGGAGTCGCGCGAGCTCGTCTCCGAGGGCGTCACCACGCCGCCGGTGAACAAGATCCTCGTGCAGGGCACCAAGGAGCGCCCCAAGCCCGAGCCGAAGGCCACGACGCAGCAGCGCTCGTCGACGCCGTCGTCGGGCGGCTCGTCCGCGCCGGCCGCCGACCTCGGCTCCGCCCCCGGCGGTGTCTGGGGCGCGCTCGCGCAGTGCGAGTCCGGCGGCAACCCCGCGACGAACACGGGCAACGGCTACTACGGCCTCTACCAGTTCTCGCTCTCGACGTGGCAGGCGATGGGCGGCTCCGGCCTCCCGTCGGAGGCCTCGGCCGCCGAGCAGACGCAGCGCGCCCAGGCGCTCCAGGCCCGCTCGGGCTGGGGCCAGTGGCCCGCGTGCGCCCGCAAGCTGGGTCTTCTCTGACCCGGTAGCACGACACACGGCCGCACCAGGGAGGGCGGGGCGCACGGCGCCCCGCCCTCTCGTCGTCCCCGCGACGTCCGGACCGTCCCCGCCCCGGTCGGTAGGCTTGCCTGTCATGAGCGACACCCGCGGTGCCCTGCTGGGTCCGGCCGAGATCCGTGATCTGGCGGGTCGCCTCGGCGTCCGCCCCACCAAGACCCTCGGCCAGAACTTCGTGCACGACGGCGGCACCGTCCGCAAGATCGTGCGGGCCGCGGACGTGCGCCCGGGGGAGCGCGTCGTCGAGGTCGGGCCCGGGCTGGGCTCGCTGACCCTGGGGCTGCTCGAGGCGGGCGCGAGCGTCGTCGCGGTCGAGATCGACCCGGTCCTCGCGCAGCAGCTCCCGACGACGGTCGCCGCGCACGTGCCCGACCTCGGCGACCGCCTCGAGGTGGTCGGCGCGGACGCCCTGGAGGTGACGACGCTGCCCGGGGAGCCCCCGACGGCGCTGGTCGCCAACCTGCCGTACAACGTGGCGGTGCCCGTGCTGCTCACGTTCCTCGAGCGGTTCGACTCGCTCGAGCGCGTGCTCGTCATGGTGCAGGCCGAGGTCGCGGACCGGCTCGCCGCCCCGCCCGGGTCGCGCACGTACGGCGTCCCCTCGGTCAAGGCCGCCTGGTACGCCGACGCCCGCCGCGCCGGGACGATCGGCCGCAGCGTGTTCTGGCCGGTGCCGAACGTCGACTCCGCGCTCGTCGCCCTCGACCGCCGCGAGCCGCCGACCACGACCGCGACCCGGGAGCAGGTGTTCGCCGTCGTCGACGCGGCCTTCGCGCAGCGGCGCAAGATGCTGCGCTCCGCGCTGTCCGGCCTCGCGGGCTCGGCGAGCGTGGCCGCCGAGGTGCTCGAGGCCGCCGACGTCGACCCGCAGGCGCGCGGCGAGGTGCTGGACGTCGCGGCCTTCGCGCGCGTCGCCGAGCAGCTCGTCCTGCGCGGCGGCCTCGGCGAGCGCCCCGCCCGTGGCGCCGCACCCGCGGAGCGTCGCACCGGACGACCTGGCACAGTGGACGCGTGACACCCCCGCGACCGCCGCGCATCGCCCTCGCGCCACCCCCGTCCGTCCGCGTGCGCGCACCCGGCAAGGTCAACCTCTCGCTCCGGGTCGGGGCGCTGCAGGACGACGGCTACCACCCGCTCGTGACGATCTTCCAGGCCGTCGGGCTGAGCGAGGACGTCGTCGCCCACCACGTGCCGCCGGGCTCGGGCGTCTCGCTCGGCGTGACCGGGCTCCAGGCCGACGTGGTGCCGACCGACGAGACGAACCTCGCGTGGCGGGCCGCCGTCGCGCTCGCCGAGCACGTGGGC